>NZ_AKZI01000027.1 GCF_000293785.1 Rhodovulum sp. PH10
ATATCGGCATCGCTTTTCTCCTGGCCTCCGGCAGTTCGCGCCGCAACGCAGCCCGCGTCCGAGTTTCCAAACGGGCTCTCAGCGATGCGCGGCGGCGCGCGGCCGGGCGACCGCCTCCGGCTCGCCCGCGTCGCCCGCCTCGGCATCGGCGGCCGCGACCACGCGATTGCGGCCGCCGCGCTTGGCGGCATACAGCGCCTCGTCGGCGGCGGCGATCAGCGCGTCGATCTCCGGATGGGTGCGGCTGCCCGCCACCCCGGCGCTGAAGCTCGCATAGAAACGCCGGCCGGCGTCGCCGAAGGCGATGTCGCCGAACCGCCGCCGCTGCCGGTCGATCGCCGCGCGGGCGGCGGCCGGCGGGGTGTCGAGCATGATCACGCCGAACTCCTCGCCGCCGTAGCGGCCGATGATGTCGATCCGACGAAGCCCCGAGCCGAGCGAGCCCGACAGCGCGCGGATCACCGCGTCGCCGGTGAGATGCCCGTGGGTGTCGTTGATCTGCTTGAAGCGGTCGAGGTCGATCATCGCCAGGCTGATCTCGGTGCCGGTGCGGCGGCAGCGCTCGAGCTCGTGGACGAGCCGCTCCTTGAAGCGGCCATGATTGAGCAGGCCGGTCAGGCCGTCGCGCTCCATGATCGAGCGCATCAGCTTGGCCCGCTCGGCGCGCAGCCGCACGATCGAGACGAGATGCTCGAGGTCGATCGGCTTGGAGACGAACTCGTCGCCGCCGAACCGGCGCGCCTCGAGCTGGCGCACGGTGTCGCGCTCGGCCGACACGAAGACGATCGGCACCGAGACGAACCGCCGGGTCTGGCGGATGATCTTGGCGATCTCGATGCCGTCGACCTCGGGCATCTGCACGTCGAGCAGGATCAGGTCGGGCTGGCCGGCATTGAGCTGGTCGAACGCCGCCGCCGCATTGGCGGCGACGTGCACCTCCATGCCGGCCTCGCCGAGCGCCGCGGCGTAGAGATCGGCGAGGTCGGGGTCGTCGTCGACCGCCAGCACCGACAGCGGCGCGCTGCTCTGCCGCTCGGTCTGATGCTCCACCCAGTTGAAGAACTCGGTCTGGTCGATCGGCCGGAACAGCAGCACGTCGACCCCGGCGCGCGCCGCGGCGAGACGGAACTCGAACTGCGAGTTGCCGGTGAGCAGGGCGACCGGGCAGTGCGCCGAGACCTGCTTGCACAGCGCCAGCGGCGCCTCGACCGTGTCGGTGACGATCGCCGCGAGCAGCGGGCGCTCGGGCGTGCCGTTGCCCTCGGGGAGGGCGCCGCTGACGATGTCGTAGGGCAGCGGCGCCAGCATCCGCAGCAGCGCGTCGGTCTCCCCGGCGCCGGAGAAGAGGGCGACGACGCCCTCGTTGTCGGGATCCTCGGGCGGCCCGAGCGGCGTGCGGGCGACCGGGGCGGCGAGCGGGACGGCGCCGCCCGTGGCTCCGCCGCCCTCGGCACCGCGGTGGCGCACGCCGTCCGGGCATCCGGACGGGCCGTTCGGGTGGTCGCGAGACGTCATGCGTTGCCTGCTCTCGGTGCGCCGTTCGGACGACCGCCGAAGCCCGTTCGCGGCGGAAATGCCGTCGAGAATAGCGATCGATTGATTGCCGAATAGTTTCGTTCTTTCTGTCCGAACTATTCAGTAATACGATTGTACCTTGTACCATATCGAGGTATGGGAAGTTTGTGGCGAAGCCAATACGTAGTCCTTGCTTACATTTCCTGTTAATCGCTAGCATCTCAGAGTCGAGAACGGGTGATTCACTCGCCTTGCGACACGAGCCGAAGGTATTTGGGAAGCAGGCGGAGCCGTCGACATGCTCGCGATCAATCCCGATCCCGCGACCCTCGTCGCGTCGAAGAACCCCTCGATCGTGGTCGTCGAGGACGACGACGTGTTTCGCGACTATCTCGCGGTGCTGCTCCGCTCGGCCAATTGCCGGGTGCGGCCTGCGGCCTGCGGCCGCGACCTGTTCGCGATCCTCGCCGCCGAGCCGGTCGACTGCATCCTGCTCGACTACAACCTGGTCGACGAGAACGGGCTGGCGATCCAGGAGCGGCTGCGCGCCACCATGCGCGACCCGCCGCCGATCGTGATGCTCACCGTCGAGCGCAACGAGCGCACCATCATCAAGGCGTTCCGCGGCGGCATCGCCGACTACGTGCTGAAGGACGGCATGAAGCCGGACGAGCTGTTTCGCTCGCTGCTCGACGCGATGGAGCGCCGCGCGCAGGCGGTGGCCAACGACCTCGAGCTCGCCCGCCTCAAGCGCCGCTCCGAGTTCGACGACGCCACCGGCCTCTACAGCCGCGCGGCGATCGACGAGCGGCTGGCCGCCATCGCCCGCAGCCGGCGGAGCGGCCGCTGCGCCGTCGTGCTGATCGAGATCGACGATCTCGACACCGTGCGCGCGGACCTCGGCATGGTGTTCGCCGACCGCGCGCTGCGCGCCTTCGTCGCGAGGCTGAAGGAGTCGCTCGGCCCCTACGATCTCTGCGGCGTCTACGACGAGCGCCGGTTCGTCTCGATCACCGACGTCGACGTGCGCTTCAAGACCATCACCTACACCTGCCGCCGGCTGGTGCAGGCGCTGTCGTTCGACGTCAATTTCGACACCGTCGGCTTGCGGCTGACCGCCTCGATCGGCGGCGCCATCTTCCCGCTCAACGGGCCGTCGATGGGCGACGTGCTGGCGGCGGCCGAGCGGGCGCTCGACAATGCGCGCCGGCGCGGCGGCGCCTATGCGATCGCCGCCGAGGGCGCCGGCGAGGCCGAGCTGGCACTGGCCGCCGCCGCGCTCGACGGAGCCGCCGCCCCGAAGGCGCCGGAATTTTCGCCGGCGCCGGCATCCCCGACATCCTCGGCCGTCGCGGACCTGACGGAGACCGCGGAGGCGACCGCGAGCGGGCCGGCCACGGGCGTGCCGGAGGCGGCCGCCGAGGCGCGTCCGGCGACCCGGATCCAGCGGGCGAGCGATCGCCGCAGCGCGCCGCGCCATCGCGTCTACAAGCGCGGCCAGGTCGTGCTGCCGAACCTCGTGTCGGCGATCGACTGCACCATCCGCGACATTTCCGCGACCGGCGCGCGGCTGCGGGTGGAGGGACATTTCATCGCGCCGGAAAAGTTCGAGCTGTCCATCCCCAGCATGGGCGTGCGGCGGCGGGTGTGCCGGCGCTGGCAGAGCGGCAAGGAGCTGGGAGTCGAGTTCGTCGATTGATCGTGAGCCGGCCGGCGCACCGTCCGCACCGGGCCGGCCGAAGCCGTCGGAGACTCACGTGCCGTCGTTGTCCTGGCTGTTGAAACGCGACCGACCGTCCGCCCCGCTCGCGCCGGATGTGGCGGCGGTCGACGGCGTCTGGCGATCGGACACGTTCTACGTCGCCGCGGTCGAATCCTCGATCCACGCCTTCGTCACCGTCGATCTCGACGGCGTCATCACCAGCTGGAGCCCCGGCGCCGAGCGGATGCTCGGCTACACCGCCGAGGAGGCGGTCGGCTGCCCGATCGACCTGATCCTGCCGTCCGGCGAGGGCGTCACCATCCGCGAGTATTACGAGGCGATCTGCAAGGGTGAGCGGGTGGAGACCTACGAGGCGGTCCGGCTCGCCAAGGGCGGCCGCAAGGTCCACGTCGTCGTCACCTTGTCGCCGATCCGCTCCGATGGCGGCGAGATCGTCGGCGTGTGCTCGATCTCCAGCGACATCACCGGGCAGAAGACCGCCGAGCGGATGTTCGCCCTGGTCGTCGAGACCTGCCCGAACGGGCTGATCGTGACCGATTCCGGCGGCGTCGTGGTGATGGTCAACGAGGCGACCGAGGCCCTGTTCGGCTATGGCCGCGAGGAGCTGATCGGCCAGCCGGTCGAGATCCTGGTGCCGCAGCGGATGCGCAGCCGCCACGTGCTGGTGCGCAGCGAGTTCGCCGCGCGCGGCGGCAACCCGCGCAACACCTTCGGCCGGGTGATGACCGGCTGCAGCAAGGAAGGCGAGGAGATCGAGTTCGAGATCGGCCTCACGCCGTTCATGCTGGAGGGCCGGCAGATGCATCTCGGCGTGATCTCCGACGTGCGCGAGCGGCGCCGGGTCGAGCGGATGAAGGACGAGTTCATCGCCACCGTCAGCCACGAGCTGAGAACGCCGCTCACCTCGATCATCGGCACCCTCGGCCTGCTGCTCGGCGGCGTCGCCGGCAGCCTGCCGCCGCCGGCCGCCCGCCTCCTGTCGATCGCCCACACCAACGGCATGCGGCTGGTCCGCCTCGTCAACGACATGCTCGACATCGAGAAGATCGAGGCCGGGAAGGCGGTGTTCGAGTATCGTCGCACCGAGATCCGCGCGCTGGTCGAGCAGGCGATCGAGAGCAATCGCGGTTTTGCCGACCAGTACGGCGTGCGCGTCGCGCTCGCCCGCGACGCCGTCCGGGCGAGCGTGTTCGCCGATCCCGACCGGATCACCCAGGTGGTCGTCAACCTGCTCGCCAACGCCTGCAAGTTCTCGCCGAAGGACGGCGTCGTCGAGGTCGGCGTGCAGCGGGTCGGCGGCGCGGTGCGGGTGTCGGTGCGCGATCACGGGCCGGGCGTGCCGGAGGAGCTGCGCGGGCGGCTGTTCGGCAAGTTCGCCCAGGCGACCGAGAGCGACGGGCAGAAGCGCGAGGGCAGCGGGCTCGGCCTGCACATCGTCAAGCAGATCGTCGACCAGCACGGCGGCAAGGTCGGCTTCGACGACGCGCCGGGCGGCGGCACGGTCTTCCGTTTCGACCTGCCGGCCGATGCCGGGCTCGGGGCCAGGAAGGCGAGCGGTCCGCGGAGCGCCTCGCGGCCGCACGCGATGATCTGCAGCGGCGACTTCGACCAGTCGGCGACGCTGTGCGCGGCGGTGCGCTCGCGCGGCTTCCAGGTCGACACCGTGCCGACCGCGGCCGCCGCGCTCGGCCACCCGGCGCTCGACCATTGCGGCCTGTTCGTGATCGAGCTGCCGCCGCGCGACATGGACGGCGTCGAGTTGGTCCGCCGCCTGCGGGCGCTTCCCGCCCATGGCGCGACGCCGGTGGTGGTGGTGGCGAGCGACGGCACCAGCCGCGACGACGACACCCGGTTCGACGATCTCGGCGTCGTCGGCTGGCTCGATTCCGCCGCCGACGAGCGGCTGATCCCCATTCTCGAGCGGGCCAAGGTCGGCGACGGCCGGCCGCGCATCCTTCATGTCGACCACGAGGAGGAGATGCAGGACCTCGTGTCCGGCCTGATGAAGCGCGAGTTCGACTTCGTGCCGGCGCGCTCGCTCGAGGAAGCCCGCGGCCTGTTGCAATACGGCCGCTTCGACGCCGCGCTGATCGAGACGGTGCTGTCCGACGGGCGGAGCAGCGACCTCCTGCCGTACCTCCAGGGGCGCGACGGGCGCGACATCCCGGTGGTCGTCCATGCCGGCGGTGAGGTCGAGGAGCGCGTCCTCCAGCGCGCCGCGGCCGTGCTGAAGAAGTCCCCCGTCTCGGTGCTGGAGCTGCTCGCCGTGCTGCGCCGCGTCTTGGAAACCGGCAGTGTCGACGACACGAGCCAGGAGAAAGGAGCGGCATGACGCAACGTGTTCTGTTCTGCGACGACGATCCCGACATCCGCGAGGTGATCGCGCTGTCGCTCGGCCTCGACGCCGCGCTCGACGTCAAGGGCTGCGAGAAGGCGGAGGACATGCTCGAGGTGGCGACCGAATGGCACCCGGACCTGGTGCTGCTCGACGTGATGATGCCCGGCATGGACGGCCCGACCGCGCTCGGCGAGCTGATGCGCGACCCCGAGACCCGGCCGATCCCGGTCGTCTTCATGACGGCCCGCACGCAGGTGCACGAGCGCGAGCACTTCGTCGCGCTCGGTGCGGCCGGGGTGATCGCCAAGCCGTTCGACCCGATGACGCTCGCCTCGCAGGTGCGCCGCTTCATGGCGGCCTGACGACCGCCCCGAACCCCGGCCCGGCCGCCGCGCCGCGCGCGCGGGCAGGACGCGGGCGCCGCAAATGCGTTTTTCGCCGCGGGAAGGGCGCAATCGCGCTTTAACCTCCTTGACCGGTCCCGACGGCTCGACTATAAGGCCGGGCAACTTTCGACGCGAAAGCAGGGCAGATGCGCAATTTTGTTTCCAAGCTCATCGTAGGACGGCGCGCCATCCGGGGATCGCCCTGACGATCCGGACCGTGATGGCGTGCTGTGCAAGGGGCCCTGGAGGCCCTTTTTTCGTTCTTGAGCCCTTTTCAATCGTGCAGACCGGCGGCATTCACCGGAACACCGACGAGGCGGAGAAATCGAGATGACCAAGGAGATGAGCGGCGCCGAGATGATCATCCAGGCGATGATCGACCAGGGGGTCGAGCACGTCTTCGGATATCCGGGCGGCGCGGTCCTGCCGATCTACGACGCGCTGTTCCATCAGGACAAGGTGCGCCACATCCTGGTCCGGCACGAGCAGGGCGCGGTGCACGCGGCGGAAGGCTATGCCCGCTCGACCGGCAAGGTCGGCTGCGTGATCGTCACCTCCGGCCCCGGTGCCACCAATGCGGTGACCGGCCTCGCCGATGCGATGTGCGACTCGATCCCGCTGGTCTGCATCTCCGGCCAGGTGCCGACCCACCTGATCGGCAACGACGCCTTCCAGGAGTGCGACACCGTCGGCATCACCCGGCCCTGCACCAAGTACAATTACCTCGTGAAGAACATCGCCGACCTGCCGCGCATCCTGCACGAGGCGTTCCACGTCGCCTCGACCGGGCGGCCCGGCCCGGTGGTGATCGACGTGCCGAAGGACGTGCAGTTCGCCACCGGCACTTATGCCAAGCCCAAGACCAACCCGCATCGCGGCTACGTGCCGAAGACCAAGGGCGATCCGGCCCGCATCGAGCAGGCGGTGGCGATGATGCGCACCGCCAAGCGCCCGGTGTTCTACACCGGCGGCGGCGTGATCAATTCCGGCCCCAAGGCGACCGAGCTCCTGCGCCAGCTGGTGCAGGCGACCGGCTTCCCGATCACCTCGACGCTGATGGGCCTCGGTGCCTATCCCGCCTCCGGCCCGCAGTGGCTCGGCATGCTCGGCATGCACGGCACCTACGAGTCGAACATGGCGATGCACGACTGCGACCTGATGATCTGCATCGGCGCGCGGTTCGACGACCGCATCACCGGCCGGCTCGACGCCTTCGCGCCGGTCTCGCGAAAGATCCACGTCGACATCGATCCCTCCTCGATCAACAAGAACGTCAAGGTCGACCTGCCGATCCTCGGCGACTGCGCCGAGGTGCTGTCCGAGATGCTGCGGCTGTGGACGCAGAATCCGGGCGAGACGCAGGGGCCCGCCCAGAAGTCGTGGTGGAAGAAGATCGATGGCTGGCGCGCGCGCAAAAGCCTCGCCTACAAGCCGTCCGACGAGGTGATCAAGCCGCAATACGCCATTCAGCGCCTCTACGAGCTGACAAAAGACCGCGACACCTACATCACCACCGAGGTCGGCCAGCACCAGATGTGGGCCGCCCAGTTCTACGGCTTCGAGGAGCCGAACCGCTGGATGACCTCGGGTGGTCTCGGCACCATGGGCTACGGCCTGCCGGCGGCGGTCGGCGTGCAGCTCGCGCATCCGAACTCGCTGGTGGTCGACATCGCCGGCGAGGCGTCGGTGCAGATGACCATGCAGGAGATGGCGACCGCGGTTCAGTACCGGCTGCCGATCAAGATCTTCATCCTCAACAACCACTACATGGGGATGGTGCGGCAGTGGCAGGAGCTGCTGCACGGCGGCCGCTACTCGCAGAGCTATTCCGAGGCCTTGCCGGACTTCGTGAAGCTCGCCGAGGCGTTCCACGCGGTCGGCCTGCGCTGCGAGAAGCCGGCCGACCTCGACGACGCGATCCGCGAGATGATCTCGGTCGACCAGCCGGTGATCTTCGACTGCGTGGTCGATCCGGCGGAAAACTGCTTCCCGATGATCCCGTCGGGCCGCGCCCACAACGACATGCTGCTCGGTGACGCGGTCGAGAATCTCGACGAGGCGATCACCGAGGAAGGCAAGGTGATGGTGTGAGGATCGGATGCTCGCATCCCGCGCCCTCGCCGGCGCGGGATGCGGGGCGTCGCTTTCGATTGGCAAACGAGACATTTCCATGAGTGCAACCAGTCACTATCCGGTCGCCACCGTGAGCGAGGCGATCGAGACCCACACGCTGTCGGTCAAGGTCGACAACGAGCCCGGCGTGCTCGCCCGGGTGATCGGCCTCTTCTCCGGTCGCGGCTACAACATCGAGAGCCTGACCGTCTCGGAGACCGAGCACGAGGCGCATCTCTCGCGCATCACCATCGTGACGCGCGGCACGCCGATGGTGATCGAGCAGATCAAGCATCAGCTCGAGCGCATGGTGCCGGTGCACCGCGTGGTCGACATGACCGTGCAGGCCCGTGCGATCGAGCGCGAGCTCGCCATGGTGAAGGTGCGCGGCAAGGGCGACAACCGGGTCGAGGCGCTGCGCCTCGCCGACGCGTTCCGCGCCCGCGTGATCGACGCCACGGTGGAGAGCTTCGTGTTCGAGATCACCGGCGCCGCCGACAAGATCGACCAGTTCGTCAGCCTGATGCTGCCGCTCGGCCTGGTCGAGGTCTCGCGCACCGGCATCGTCGCGATCTCCCGCGGCCCGGACGGGATGTGACGGCCCCTCGGGGCACGACCTCTCGAAGGCGCCCCTTTGGAGCGCCCCTTTGGAGCGACCACTCGGGGCGCCCCCGACGGCGCTCCGTGGCTCGGGGCGGTGGACGCTCGGCCTCCTCGGATATACATTGTGTATCCGAGGGGCGTGAGCCGCCGAGAAAAGGACGCCATGAAGGTCAAGGTCGCCAAATGGGGCAACAGCCTCGCCGTCCGGCTGCCCAAGGCAGCGGCCGAGGCGGTCGGCCTTTCGCCCGGCACCGAGCTCGAGGTGACGGTGGAGGGGCGTGAGCTGCGGCTCAGGCAGGCGGTCGGATACACCCGATACCGCCTTGCGGATCTCGTCGCCGAGGCCCGCAGGCTGGGACCCGAGAACGAGCCGCCGACCGTCGACTGGGGGCCGGACCGAGGCTCCGAGATCATCGACGATGAATACTCGCGCGGCGAGATCACGCTCGACGACGTGTCGAACAAAGATGCTTCCGGAAAGCGGTGACATCGCCTGGGTCGAGTTCGATCCGGTGCTCGGGACCGAGCAGGCGGGACGGCGTCCGGCACTCGTCCTGAGCGATCGGGCGTACCACGAGGTGTCTCGCCGGAGCGTCGTCTGCCCGATCACCTCGCGGGCGAAGCCGTGGAGCTTCAATGTGCTGCTGCCCGAAGGCTTGAAGATAACAGGCGTCGTTCTCGTCGATCAGGTCCGCAGCATCGATCGAGAGCACCGCATGTTCGGCGTGATCGACCGCGCTCCCGATCGTGTTCTCCAGGACGTCCGGGGCGTGCTCGTCGCGCTGCTCGGGCTGGAGGCCGTTTCCACCGCACCGGGAGCCCCACCATAGAATCCCGCCGGCATGGCACGTCCATGCGGGCCGGGGTTGTTCCGGCCGCACGATACTTCTAGAACCACACCCACGGCGGCCCGCGGTCCGGGCCCGCCACACCCATCACAACCAGGGCGGCCGAATCCCGCCGAGCAGGGGAACACCATGCGTGTCTATTACGATCGTGACGCCGACCTCAATCTGATCAAGACCAAGAAGGTCGCGGTCGTCGGCTTCGGCAGCCAGGGCCACGCCCACGCGCTCAACCTGCGTGATTCCGGCGTGAAGAACGTCGCGGTCGCCCTGCGCAAGGGCTCGGGCAGCGCCGCCAAGGCCGAGGCCGTCGGCCTGCCGGTGATGGAGGTCGCCGAGGCCGCCAAATGGGCCGACGTGATCATGATGCTGACGCCCGACGAGCTGCAGGCCGACATCTACACCGATCAGATCCACGCCAACATCCGCGAAGGCGCCGCGATGATGTTCGCGCACGGCCTCACCGTGCACTTCAACCTGATCACCCCCCGCAAGGACATCGACGTCCTGATGATCGCCCCGAAGGGCCCCGGCCACACGGTGCGCGCCGAGTACGAGCGCGGCGCCGGCGTGCCGTGCCTCTTGGCGATCCATCAGGACGCCTCCGGCAACGCGCACGACATCGGCCTCTCCTACGGCTCGGCGATCGGCGGCGGCCGCGCCGGCATCATCGAGACGACCTTCCAGGAGGAGTGCGAGACCGACCTGTTCGGCGAGCAGGCGGTGCTGTGCGGCGGCGTGGTCGAGCTGATGAAGGCCGCGTTCGAGACCCTGGTCGAGGCCGGCTACGCGCCGGAGATGGCCTATTTCGAGTGCGTCCACGAGATGAAGCTGATCGTCGACCTCATCTACGAGGGCGGCATCGCCACCATGAACTACTCGATCTCCAACACCGCCGAGTATGGCGAGTACAAGTCCGGCCCGCGGCTGATCACCGCCGAGACCAAGGCCGAGATGAAGAAGGTGTTGGGCGACATCCAGTCGGGCGCCTTCGTGAAGGACTGGATGCTCGAGAACAAGGTCAACCAGGCCTCCTTCAAGGCGATGCGCGCCAAGATGGCGCAGCACGGCGTCGAGCAGGTCGGCGAGAAGCTGCGCGAGATGATGCCCTGGATCAAGCAGCGCGCGATGGTCGACAAGTCCAAGAACTGACCAGGCCAGCCTGGACCAGTCGTTCGGAGAGGGCCGCCCGTGAGGCGGCCCTTTTCGCATTGCGGGATGCTGCAGTGCGGCGAGCTCGCGAATCCCCGCGTCACGAAATCCGGTTGATCCCGCCGCCTCCGCCCGATATCGACGGTGGACAACAACAGTTTTCACATCCTGACCGTTTCGTTCTTCGAGGGAGGACTTCGATGAAGTTTTCTGCAACGCTCGTCGCCGCCGCGACCGCTGCCGCGGTGGCGGTCGCCGCCCTGGTCGGGCCGCTCGCCGGCCGCGCGGCCGCCGCCGAGCCGGAGAAGTCGACGCTGGTGCTCGGCGTCGGTGGAAAAAGCCTGCTCTATTATCTGCCGCTGACGCTCACCGAGCGGCTCGGCTTCTTCCAGAAGGAAGGGCTCGACGTCACCGTCACCGATTTCGGCGGCGGCTCGAAGTCGCTGCAGTCGCTGATCGGCGGCTCGGCCGACGTCGTCACCGGCGCCTACGAGCACACCATCCGCATGCAGGCGAAGGGCCAGCAGATCCGCGCGATCATCGAGCTCGGCCGCTTCCCGGGCATCGTGCTGGCGGTGCGCAAGGACAAGGCCGACAAGATCAAGAGCTTCGCCGACCTGAAAGGCATGGTGATCGGCGTCACCGCGCCGGGCTCCTCGACCAATCTGTTTCTCGACGCGCTGCTCGCCAAGGACGGGCTGAAGCCGACCGACGTGTCGGTGATCGGCGTCGGCGCCGGCATGGCGGCGGTCGCGGCGGTGAAGAAGGGCGAGCTCGACGCCATCGTCAATCTCGACCCCGTCATCACCAAGCTGGTGCGCGACGGCGACGTGACGGTGGTGGCCGACACCCGCACCGAGGAGGGCAGCGAAAAGCTGCTCGGCGGCAACAACCCGGCGGCGATCGTCTATGTGAAGGCCGACTTCATCGAGAAGAATCCGGAGACCACGCAGCGCATCGTCAATGCCTTCTATCGCACGCTGATGTGGCTCAAGACCGCGACCGCCGAGGACGTGGCGAAGACCGTGCCGGAGCAGTACTGGCTCGGCGACAAGGACCTCTACATGGCGGCCTTCGAGGCCTCCAAGCCGATGTACTCGACCACCGGCATCATCCCCGAGAAGGGCATGAAGAACGCCTACGACATGCTGCTCGAGTTCGACGCGCCGCTGCGTGACGCCAAGATCGACCTGTCCAAGACGTTCGACGGCCGCTTCGTGAAGAAGGCCGCCGAGACCGTGAAGTGATTCGATGGCGGCGACGGGCACTCCGTCGCCGCAGGGCCGAGCACGAAAACCCCCTCGGGCACGCCCGAGGGGGTTTTCATTTGCGTCGTCGCGATGTGGACGAGGCGGGCCACCGCCGCGAGGCGGCGGGCCGTCTGCATTCAGAAAGCCGTCACTCCGCCGCCGCGGCGCTGCGGTTGGCGGCGAAGAACTTCAGCGCCACCTCCGGGAACAGCGCGTAGGACAGCACGTCCTCGACGGTGGCGTTCGGATAGCCCTTCTCCGCGAGCTTCTTCGTCAGTGTCTCCATCTGCGCCGGGATGTCGTCGGCCGGGCGGTGGGTGATCACCTTCTGGCCGGCGATCACCTCCTTCATCACGTCCTGGATCGGCGCCGGCGTGCGGCCATAGGCCCCGCGGGCCAGATCCTTGATCTCCTGCGGCACCACCTTGTAGCGGCCGAGGATGACGTTGAAGGCGGCCATCGAGCCGACGATCTGGCTGGTCGGGGTGACGAGCGGCGGATAGCCGATCTCGGCGCGCACCCGCGGCAGCTCCTCGATCAGCTCCGGATACTTGTCGGCCTTGCCCTGCTGCTTGAGCTGGTTGAGGAAGTTCGACAGCATCCCGCCCGGGATCTGGAACGACAGCACCTTGGTGTCGATGTCGATCGCGGTGTTGAGCTTGAAGGTCTCGGCCAGATCCTTCTTCACCTTCCGGAAGTGGTCGGCGATCGGATAGAGCTTCTCCTTGTCGATGCCGGTCTCGCGCGGATGCCCCTCGAGGGTCGCGACCAGGGCCTCGGTCGCCGGCTGCGAGGTGCCGAGCGCGAACGGCGACAGCGCGCAGTCGACGATGTCGGCGCCGGCCTCCATCGACTTCAGGTAGGTCATCGACGCCATGCCGCTGGTGTAGTGGCTGTGCACGTCGACCACGACGCCGAGCTTCTGCTTGATGGTCTGGACCAGGTCGTAGGCGGTGTAGGGCGCGAGCAGCCCGGCCATGTCCTTGATGCAGACCGAGTCGGCGCCGAGCTCGACCAGGTCGCGGGCGACCTGCAGGAAGTTCTCGGTGGTGTGGTAGGGGCTGATCGTGTAGACGATCGCGCCCTGCACGTGGGCACCGGCCTTCTTGGCGGCGCGCATCGCCACCTCGAGGTTGCGCACGTCGTTGAGCGCATCGAAGATGCGCACGAGGCCGATGCCGTTCTCGACCATCCGCTGGACGAAGGTCTCCACCACGTCGTCGGCATAGTGGTTGTAGCCGAGCACGTTCTGCCCGCGCAGCAGCATCGAGATCGGCGTCTTCTTGAGGTGCTTCTTGAGGATGCGCAGGCGCTCCCACGGGTCCTCGTCGAGGAAGCGCAGGCACGAGTCGAAGGTGGCGCCGCCCCAGGCCTCGAGCGCGAAGTAGCCGATCTCGTCGAGCTGCTCGAGAACGGGAACCATGTCGGAGGTCCGCATCCGCGTGGCGGCCAGCGACTGGTGTCCGTCACGCAGAACGGTCTCGACGATCTTCAAGGGCTTTTGCGTCGTCACGAGCGGCTCCCGTGTTTTCGATGGCAGCGAGCGTCACCCCGCGCGCCGGATGGCGTGCGGGCTCCATGCGTTCGCCGATCAGGGTACGGGAACCTTTAATGCCTGACGGCGGCCGGACGCAATCCGTCCGCCGCGCCGCGCAGGCATGTACCGCGGGCCGGCGCCGCGCGAGGCGACCGGGCGGGCGCGCTGCGGCGTCGATGCGCGACCGTGGGTCAGGCGGAGGCGGGGCCGTCGCGGCCCGCCACCAGGCCCGTCAGCGGGGCGGTGGCGGCGCGCAGCGTGGACTGGGCGAGGGTGGCCAGGTCGCGGGCCTGGGTTTGGCAGGCGGTGAACTGCCGGCTGGCATGGGCGGTGGAGACGTGGGTTGCCTCGGCGAGCGAGCGGCTGCCCAGCAGCGCCGTCCAAAAGTCGAACACCGCATTGGTGTTGTGCCGGGTCGTCTCGATCAGCTTGCCGACATAGGCGCAGGAGCCGCCGGCGGTCGCCGCCATGCTGGCCTCCATCGCGGCCGCGGTGCGCTCGCCGGCGGCCTTCATCGTGCCATAGGCGTGCTGCGCGCGGGCGATGCCCTGCTCGGCCGCGGAGCGGACGGCGCCGCTGCCGGCGGGCAGGGTGACGGGGAACCAGGGCAGGCCGAACGGGCCCGGCTCGGGGGTGGCGCAAGCCATGTCACATCCTCGTGTTCACGATGGTCGAACGAGCGGGCCGCCCGCGGCGGCCGGCCGCGGGGGCGAACGGGTCCGGCCGGCGGCGCCGGACGGAAATCGATCGCGCGCAAAAGTTGCGCCGGGGCGCCAGAATGCGCTGCGATGCAGCATGATTATTGCATCGCAGCAATTCCGGCACGGGCGGCGGGAGGGGGCCGATCCCGCCTCCGGCGGTCAGGAGCCCGGACCGCGCGGCGGCGCCTTGACGCTGTCCATTGCCGTGCGGGTGGCGGTCTCGCCGAGATCCTTGATCTGCTCGCTGAGCGCCTGCATCTGCGACTGGACGAACTCGGTCTGCATCCGGATCAGCTCCTGGACGTCCTTCGCCTGCACGATCTTCTGCGCGAACTCGAAGCTCGTGAGCACGTTGCGCTCGGCGAAGTTCATGGCTTTCTTGCTGATTCCCTGGGCGCCGGCCTGGCTCGCCTTGACCCGGTCCTCGAACGTCGTCACCGCCTCCTGAGCCGCCTGCATGTAGTTGTTGAAGGCGAGCTTGGCCTGCTCGACGCTGCGCTCGGCCATGGCCCGCATTTCCGCAGGGATTTCGAACGGCGCGGTCGTCGTCTTCATCATGCTTCTCTCCCTGTGTCGGCGACCCGATCCCCGGCCGCCTTCGAACGACGTATTATTGCACTGCACAATCCACAAGGCAAACGGGAACAACTCCCGCGGGTCGTTTTTCGGATGCGTGCCCGTGCGCACCCATTTTTCACCGTTAACGTTATCGATCGACGACGGTTGACGACGGAACCCCGTGCGTGGACGCGGGCGCAGGGGGCGATTATTAGGATTTCGTTTACGATAGCCGTGAGGCGCATGGAGTGACGGGTGGCATGGGGGAGGCATCGGACGAGCTCGGACGTCTGCGCGATCCTCGGCTCGGCGTGCACGCCGTTCGGCCGGTGCCGGTCTGGGTGTGGACCACCGACGGCCGCCGGATCGTCTGGGCGAACCCGGTCGGGGCGGTGCGGCTCGGCGCGGCGAGCCCGGCGGCGATCGCCGGCCGGCGGTTCGACCCGTCGCAGCCGGCGGCCGCCGAGATCGCCCGGGTCGCCGCTCGCCTCTATCCGGGCGGGGTCGCCTCGCTCCACCGCCTGCGCGCGCTCGGCAGCCGGCTCGGCCGGCCGCTGGTGTGCGCCTGCTCGCGCCTGACGATCGACGAGACGCCCGCCGTGCTGGTGGTGGCGCAGGAGCCGGGCGACCGGACCATGCCGCTCGCCGAGCGGGTGTCGCGGCTCCTCGCCGACCTGTCGGGGCCGTTCGCCGCCTTCACGCCGGCCGGAACGCTGGTCCACGCGAACGACGCCGCCGGCGAACGGCTCGCCGGGGCGACGGCGCTCGCGGCGCTCGAGGCGGACGCGCTGATCGGTCGGGCGCTCGCCGAGGGCTGCGTCATCGGCCGCTCCGCCCGCGGCGGCGTCGAGCTGCTGCGGCTCGGCGAGGGTGACGCCACCGTGCTCCTGGTCCGCTTCGGCGCCGAGGTTCTTTCGCAAGCCGAGACCATCGAGCCGGCCGAGCCCGAGACGGCTCCCGAACCGCCGGCTCCCGAGACGGCTCCCGAACCGCCGTATGCGGTCGACGTCACGGCGACCGTCGTCACCCCGCCGTTCGCGGCGGGGAGGGGGGCCGGGAGTGGTGCAGGCGAGCCTGCCGGGCCTGCCGACGACGACGAGTGGGAGTCGGTCGCGTGGGACGACGACGCCTGGGCCGACCTGGAGGAGGAGAAGCCCACCTCGCGCATTCCGCTCGACGGGCCGCCGCTGTTGCGGCTCGACCCGCGCGCGGCCGAGCGGCGCTATCCGCTGCGGTTCGTCTGGCAGATGGATGCCGACGGCCGCTTCACCCTCGGCTCCGACGAGCTGACCGACGTGCTCGGGCCAAAAGTCGCGATCGCGCTCGGACGGCCGTGGCAGGAGATCGCCGACGTGCTCGGGCTCGATCCCGAGGGCCGGGTCGCCCGCGCGGTCGCGACCCGCGACACCTGGAGCGGCATCACCGTCGCCTTTCCGGTCGAGGACAGCGACGAGCGGCTGCCGGTCGAGCTGTCCGGGCTGCCGATCTACGACCGCGAGCGCCGCTTCCTCGGCTATCGCGGGTTCGGCGTGTGCCGCGATCTCGTGCGGCTGGCGGCGCTGGAGCGCCGCGCCCGCGCGCCGGTGTTCACCATGCCGGCCTCGCCCGAGCCGCCGCCGGACGGCCCGGCCCCCGAGACGCCGCCCCCGCCGCCGCGCTTCTCGCCCTCCGCGGGCGGCCTGCCGCCGCGCCATGCGCCGTCGTCGCCGAGGACGCCCGGCCCGGACGCGCCCGGCTCGTATTCGCCCGATTCCGGGCACGGCGAGGCGGATCCGCCGGGCGGCGAGACCGGCAAAGGCGGCGAGGTCGCCGAGAACGTGGTGCGCTTCCCGGCGCCCGTGGGCGATTTTCGCGGCGCCGGCTCGCCCGAGCTCAGCTCGGTCGAGCACAACGCCTTCGAGGAGATCGCCCGCCAGCTCCATGCCCGCCTCGCCGGCGAGCCGATCACCGGGATGCCGTTCTTCAGCGAGCCGCTGACCGGCGAGAGCTTTGCCGGCGCCGGCCTCGACGTCGCCTTCTCGCCGGTCGCGGCGGCGGCCGCGGGGGCCGGCAAGGCGGCGGACGACGAGCACAAGGCGCTGCTCGACCGGCTGCCGGTCGGCCTCCTGGTCTATCGCTACGAGGAGCTGCTCTACGCCAACAAGACCTTCCTCGAGACGACCGGCCATGCGAGCCTCGCCGATCTGGTCGCCGCCGGCGGGCTGGACAGCCTGTTCGTCGCCGGCGATGCCGACGTCACCGCCTCGGCCGACACGCTCGGCCGATCGCTCGTCATCCTCACCCAGCGCGGCGACCGTTTGCCGGTCGCGGCGCGGCTCGTCGCGATCCCGTGGGAGGGTGACAGCGCGCTGGCGCTGATCCTGATGCAGGCCGCCGACGAGCCCGGCGGGGCGAGCGGGCTCGCGCTCGGACGCGCCGAGGCGACCATCCGCGACCTGCGCGCGGTGCTCGACACCGCCTTCGACGGCGTCGTCGTGCTCGGCCGCGACGGCCGCATCGTCTCGGCCAATCACAGCGCGGAAGCCCTGTTCGGCGCGACGCCCGGCGGGCTCGCGGGCGAGCCGTTCGCCGACCTGTTCGGCCCGGACAGCCGGGCGACCGCGCTCGACTATCTCGAGCGCATCCGCGACACCGGCACGCTGCTGGTCAACGAGGGCCGCGAGCTGACCGGCCGGGTGCGCCAGGGCGGCGCCATCCCGCTGTTCATGACGATGGGGCCGATGGCCGACGGCAGCGACCGGCTGTGTGCCGTGTTTCGCGACCTCTCGCCGGTGAAGAAGGAGCAGGAGACGCTCGCCGCGCTGCGCCGCGACGTCGAACGCGCCGCCGCCGGCAAGGCCGAGTTCGTCGCCACCTTCAGCCACGACGCGCGAACGCCGCTCAACACCATTCTCGGCTTCACCGAGCTGATGCTGGAGGAGCGCTTCGGCCCGCTCGGCCACGAGCGCTACCGCGAGCATCTGCGCGACGTGCGCGCCGCCACGCTGAAGATGGCCGGGCTGCTCGACGACATGCTGAACCTTTCGCGGGCGGAGACCGGCACGCTCGAGCTGACCTTCACCACCGTCGACCTCAACGAGATCGTGCAGGGCGCGGTGCGCACCATGCAGCCGCAGGCGAACCGCGAGCGCATCATCATCCGCACCTCGCTGTCGCCGCAGCTCTCGCCGATCGTCGCCGACGCCCGCTCGCTGCACCAGATCATCCTCAACCTGCTGGCGAACGCGATCCGGCTCACTGGCGCCGGCGGGCAGGTGATCGTCTCGACCGGCCAGTCGCCGCAGGGCGAGGTGGTCTTGCGGGTGCGCGACACCGGGGTCGGGATGAGCGGCAAGGACCTCGAGACGGCGCTGCAGCCCTTCAAGGAGGTGGCGACCGCGCCCTCGACCGCCAGCGCCGGCCTCGGCCTGCCGCTGACCAAGGCGTTGGCGGAGGCGAACCGCGGAACCTTCGCGATCTCCAGCCGGGTCAACGACGGCACGCTGGTCGAGGTCACCTTTCCGCGATCGAAGATACCGGCGGAGTAGCGCAACCCTCCGCGTCGTGGCACAACGAGCGCCGCCCGCGCGAATGGCCCGCCGGCCTTCCGCGCCCGGCCTACGCATGTTTCCCGAACCCCATCGCACGTGTTGAAGGCACCTCGCGAGGGGCCTATATCGAGGCCTTCAGCGCCAGCGCGATCGCCGACGGGCCGGGCTTTTTCCGGCCGCGCGACTTCCTTTTCACCGGAGACCGAATGAGCCGTTACCGTTCCCCCGACCTGCAGGACCGTCAGAGCGCCGCCGCGGCGGCCAAGAAGGCCATGCTGGACAAATTCCGTACCGCTGCCGCCGACCCGGAGCTGGAGGCGCGGCGCGCCGAGCTGGAGGCGCACCGGCTGGTCCGCAAGGCCGAGCGCGAAGCCGCCCGCGTCAAGCGCGAGGCCGAGCTCGCCGAGCTGCGGGCCCGCGAGGCGGAGCGCCGCGAGCGCGAGCGCCGCGAGGCCGAGGAGCTGGCCGCCCGCGAGGCCGCCGAGCGCGAGGCCGCCGACGCCGAGCTGAAGGCCGCCCAGAAGGCCGCGCGCGACGCCCGCTACGCCGCACGCAAGGCCGCCAAGAAGGCCCGCCGCAAGGGGCTGTGAGGCCTTCTCGGAGCCCCCCGGCCGCGCGTGTCCGGCCCGCTAGCCGGCGCCAGGTCCGGATCCGGGTGCCTGATCCGGGTCTCAAATCCGGGCGCAACCTCTCGCGAAACGTTCGGGAGCAGAGGTCGCGGGCAAAATCCCGCGCCCGCCGGACCGTCACTCGTGCGCCATCGGGTGGAGCGCATCGCCGGCCCGAGCGGCGCTCGCGCCGGCGGCTTGCGCGAGCAAACGCGCGTTCCGACCGTCCGGCGGTCCCCTCTTTCCGCGAGCGGGCGAGGGGAAAGCCGGTCGGCGCGCGAGAGCATCCGAACCCGCGTCAGCCGTGCAAAACCTCGCGCTCCGTGATCGCCGGCCGGCGCGGCGGCAGCCGGCCGTCGATCATCGCCGCGACCTCGCGCAGATCGGCGAGCGCGGTGCGCAGCTCCTCGCTGCCCTCGCCCGGCGGCGCGTCCCACAGCATCGCTGCGACCAGATCGATCCACCGCGCGGTCCAGCGCTCCGACTGCGCCAGCGTCTCCGGGGTGGCCGAAGGCTCGCGGCACATCGCGGCGATCTCCGTCACCGCCCCGCGCAGCATCTCGGCAATTTCCTGCGGCTCGAGGTAGCGGCAATCCATGAAGCACCTCTCAAATCGATATCAGGATGTTTCCTGAGGGGAGGTCGCGCGGCCAGTCCGGTGAAACCCGGACGGGAATACGGGCGAGGTCGGCGGGACTAAGAACTTTCCCTCAATTGACACGCGAACGGCTGGCGCGCCGGTATCTTCCCACCGGGAAGTCCTTCTCCGACCCCCGACCCTGTGCGCGAAAATGTCGGCGGCGCCATCTTGACGGAAAGGCGTTTTCGTACAATCTACAGCTCACGTCAGGTCGAGGTGACCCATGTCGTCGCTGATGCAGATCGGCGAGCTCGCCCGGCGCGCCGGAGTGAGCCACCGGACGATCCATTATTACGAGCGTCTCGGCCTGCTGCAGCCGGCCGAGCGGGAGGGCGCGGGCTATCGCTACTACGACGAGACCGCGCTGAAGCGCCTGCAGAAGATCGGCAATCTGAAGAGTCTCGGGCTCAGCCTGGAGGAGATTTCCGGCGTGCTCGACCTCTATTTCGAGGACGCCACCGGCATCAAGGGCAAGGAGCGGGTGCTCGCCATCCTGAAAGAGCAGCTCGCCAGGACCGACCGGCAGATCGCCGAGCTCGGCCGGTTCCGGGCCGACATCGAGGCCAATATCGCGCGGATGACGCGCCTGATCGCCGAGGCGAAGACGACCTGAGCGGGACATCCGTGGCCCGTTCTCGTGCCACAAATCTCTAGTTTACGTAAGCTTACAGAAAGGACCCGCGCGATGCGCCTCCTCTCCCTCGTGCTCGTCCTCACCGCCTGCGCCGTGCTGGTGGTCGGCGAGCTCTATGTGACGATCCCGCTCACGGCCCAGATCGCCGACCGGTTCGGCGTCGCGCCGGCCACCGCCGCGCTCGCCGGCTCCGCCTTCGGCCTCGCATATGCGGTCGGCTTCCTGGTGCTCGGCCCGCTCGCCGACCGGTACGACCGCGCCCGCTTCCTGGTCGCCGGGCTCGGCGCCATCGCGGCGGCGACCGCGCTGGTGCCGTTCGTCCAGAGCTTCGGTCTGCTGCTCGGCGTGCGGGTGCTGCAGGGGCTCGCGGCGGCGACGTTTCCGCCGGCGGCGCTGGCGCTGGTGGTCGAGGTGCTGCCGCCGCGCTGGCGGGCGACCGGGGTGTCGATGCTGAGCTTCGCGTTTCTCGGCTCGGCGCCGCTCGTCCAAATCTTCGCCGCCCGGGTCGGCGACCTCGCGACGGTGGCGACGGTGATCGCCGTCGGCTATCTCGTCGGGGCGGCGGGCGTGCTGCTGCTGGCCGGGCGGTGCGCCGCCGCGGCGCCCCCGGCGCCGCCCGCCGGCGGCCGGCTCCGCGCGCCGGTGCGCGACAAGGGGCGGGGC
>NZ_AKZI01000028.1 GCF_000293785.1 Rhodovulum sp. PH10
AGCGCCGTCGGCGAAGAGCTTCTTCAAGAATGGATGGAGGCCGAACAGCGTCGCCATTACCAGGACGCCGCCGTCGCGATCCTGAATGTCGGCGGGGTGAACGACCGCGTGCAGCAGCAGACCGAGCGTGTCTACCAGCAGGTGCCGCTTCTTGCCCTTGATCTTCTTGCCCGCATCGTAGCCGTGCGGATCGATCCGGGCCCCCCTTTTTCCGCGCTCTTCACGCTTTGGCTGTCGATGATCGCCGCGGTCGGGCTCGCCTCGCGTTCACCTTGTTCCCGGCACGCGACGTAGAGCGCATGATGGATGCGATCGAGCGTGCCGTCCCAACTCCACAGATCGAGATAGTCGAACAGCGTCGAGCGCGCCGGCAGATCCTTCGGGACCGCCCGCCATTGGCAGCCCGTGCTCAACACGTACATGAGCCCGTTGACGACCTCCCGCACGTCGACATGGCGTCGGTTGCCGCCACGCTTGGCAGGCGGAATCTGCGGCTCCACCAGCGACCATTCGGCGTCGGTCAGGTCACTCGGGTAACGCAGCCGGCTACGGTCGTAACGCCCACGGTTCTCCGTCGTCCACATCGGTGACCCTCCTCGAATCAGGCCACCTCCTTTGAATCACAACCGATTCATCCGATTCAATATGTCTCCGGACAGACACT
>NZ_AKZI01000029.1 GCF_000293785.1 Rhodovulum sp. PH10
TGCGGAGTGCTCCTCGGGACGAGGTCGGACTCTGTCGCCGTTGGTATTACTCCGCGGCTTTTCTGGCGGCGACGATCTGGTCGGCCGGACGGCCGGTCAGCTCGGCCATGTGGTCGAACTGGAAGGTGAAGGTGCCGACGCCGGCGGTCGCCGAGCGGACCTCGACGATCAGATCGCCGATCTCGGATTCCGGCATCAACGCCTTGACCGCGTCCCAGCCCTCCCAGCCGTCGCGGGTGTCGAAGCCGAGGATCTGGCCGCGCCGGCCCGACAGGATCGCGTTGATCTTGGCGGTGGCCTCGGTCGGGCAGACGATCTCGACCTGGTGGATCGGCTCGAGCAGCACCGGCTGGCACTGCGGCAGCGCCTCGACGATGCCGATGCGGCCGGCGGTGCGGAACGCCATGTCGGACGAATCGACCGTGTGGTACGAGCCGTCGATCAGCGCCACCGCGATGTCGACCACCGGGAAGCCGAGCGGCCCCTCCTGGAGCGCGTCCTTCACGCCTTCCTCGACCGAGGGGATGTAGTTGCGCGGCACCACGCCGCCGGTGATCCGCTCCGAGAACTGGAAGCCCGAGCTGCGCGGCAGCGGCGAGATCTCCAGCACCACGTCGCCGAACTGGCCGTGCCCGCCGGACTGCTTCTTGTGGCGGCCGCGCTGGGTGACGCACTTCTTGATGGTCTCGCGATAGCCGACGCTCGGCTTGTGCCGCTCGATGGCGACGCCGAAGCGGTCGGCGAGGCGCTCGGTGGCGACCCGCAGATGCATCTCGCCCTGGCCCCACAGGATCACCTCGTGGGTGTCCTGGTGCTGCACGACGGTGATCGAGGGATCCTCGTCGACCAGCTTGGCGAGCGCCTGGCCGAGCTTGACGTCGTCCTTCCGCTCGCGCGCCTTGAGGGCGATGTTGATCACCGGCGAGGGCGGCTTCGGCTCGGCGATCGCCGGATGCGCCTGCTTGCCGGTCGACAGAGTGTCGCCGGTCTTGGCGCCGTCGAGCTTGGCGAGCGCGACGGTCTCGCCGAGGCTCGCGGGCCCGCGCTTCTCGGGGGTGATGCCGGTCAGCTTGAACACGCCGGCGACCCGCCCGACCTCGTCGCCGGAGGGCGATTGCAGCACGGTCGAATCGGAGATCTGGCCGCCCAGCACGCGGGCGACCGACAGCTTGCCGCCGTGCGTGGTGTGGAAGGTCTTCATCACGTAGGCGACCGCCTCGTTGCCGGCCTCGACGCCGAGCCGCGCGGCCGTCTGCGCCGGGCCTGGCGCCTCGTGACGCAGCGCCTTGAGCAGACGCAGCACGCCGTTGGTGCGGCTCGCGACGCCCATCAGCATCGGGCAGACCTGGCGGTCGCGCATCTCCTTGCGGAGGTCGTCGAACACCTGGTCGCGCGGCGGGGCGATGTCCTCGAGCAGCTTCTCCATCAGCGAGTCGTCGTGGTCGGCGAGCGTCTCGAGCATCGAGAAGCGCGCCTCCTTCTCGTCGTCCAGCGTGCGGCCTTCGAGCGGGATCACCTCGGAGGGCTGGTTCTCGCGGTAGACGAAGGCGCGCTCGAGCGCGAGGTCGACGAAGCCGGTCACCGCCTCGCCCTCGACGATCGGGAGCTGGCGCAGCAGCAGCGGCACGCGCGACGCGGGCTGCAACAGCTTCAGCGCGTCGGTCAGCCGGGTGTCGGCCTTGTCGATCTTGTTGAGGAAGAGGATGTGGGGAACGTTCAGCTCCTCGAGCTCGCGCAGAATGAGCTGGAGCTGCGGCACCTTCTTCTCGTCCGCCTCGCACACCACGATGGCGGCGTCGACGGCCGGCAGGGCGGCGCGCATGTCGTGCACGAACTCGACCGAGCCGGGGCAGTCGATGAAGGTGTAGGACTCGTCCATGAAGGTGGTGGTCGCGAGGGTGACCTCCACGCTCATCTTGTGATCACGGGCCTCCTTGCTGGCGTCGCCGACGCTGGTGCCGGCATCGACCGCACCCTGACGGCCGATGGCACCGGTGCGGGCGAGAATCGCCTCCAGAAGCGTCGTCTTGCCGCTCTGGAACGGCCCGACGATCGCAATGCACCGGGGGCCTGTGGGGCCGCCTCCGTTGTCTCCCATATCCTGCCTCCATCGAGGACGCTCGGCCCGGACGGGCCGAGGCAGTCGGTTCAGGCTCGGACCGGCAATGGCTTGCCGCTCCTCGTGAATGTTCGGATCGTGCGGGGGCGCTGAACCACGCTCCGCGAACGGCTCCGGCGTGACGCGCGAGGAGCCGCCGCGGCCGAGCCAGCGGGCAGCCGGGCGGCTCGCGCGAAGTCGCCGGCCATGCGCCGCGGGAAATCCCTTCCGCGGGTGTCGGAACGCTGCGGCTAGCGCACGAACTGGAGTTCGAGGCCAGCGACGCCGGCAGCGATGTTCACGCCCGCCTGACCCTGAACCGAAACCGGTTGAAGCGCAACACTTCGGTCGTTGCCGCCGACCAGCACGTTGGCGCCGAGCCCGGCGACCACCGAGGCTTCCGCGCTCGCGCCCGCGTAAGCGCCGGCCAGCGCGCCCGCCGGGCGGTCGGTCGGCGACCACACCATCCACACCATCACGCCGCCGGTGGTGGCGCCGAGATCGAGGCCGATGCGGGTGATGCTGCCGGTATAGGTCTCGACCGGGCCGTGCCGGGTCGGCGTGAAGGTGCAGTAGACCTGCTTCTTGGAGCCGATGATCAGGCCGATGCCGGCGGAGACGTCGCACGACAAGCTGCCCGCCTGCACGCGCTCGCGCGGCGGCCGGTTCTGGGCGGATGCGGTCGTCGTCGCGACGGCGAGAGCGAGGCCGACCGTGGCGAGGCCGGCGAAAAGGCTGCGCATGAAGAGTACCCCCCGGGTTCGAGGGTCGTCGCGCCGTCTCCGCGCCGCTCCGGACACCGGCCGGGTCGGGTGACCGGCGCCTCCGGGCCGCGGGGCCGCCGCCACGGCCCGTCGCGCCGCATCGGCGCCGCGGCATCTTAGGGCACGGGATCTTGCGAGTCCCCGGTGTTTTTCGCCGCATCGCAGCGCATGGGCGAGGCTTCGGGGCAGGGGAGCGGGAGGCGCGGCCGGCGTCCGCTCGGAGGGGCGAACCAGCGAAAAAACGCCGGCCGCACGCGGCGGCCGGCTTGCTGCTCGTTGCTCTCGCGCGCTGCGGCGCCGCGGTCAGCGGAGATTGGCGCAGAACCGCTGGATGCGCTCGCAGGCCGCCTTCAGCGTGTCGGTCGAGGCGGCGTAGGAGATGCGGAAGTTCGGGCCGTGGCCGAACGCCGAGCCCTGCACCACCGCGACGCCCTCGGCCTCGAGCAGCTCGGTGACGAAGTCGTCGTCGGTCGCGATCGTGTTGCCGGTCGGCGCCGTCTTGCCGATCGTGCCGGCGCACGACGGGAAGACGTAGAACGCGCCCTCCGGCACCGGGCAGTCGATGCCCTTCGCCTGGTTGAGCATCGAGACGACCAGATCGCGGCGCTGCTTGAACACCTCGTTGTGCGCCGCGATGAAGTCCTGCGGCCCGTTCAGCGCCTCCACCGAGGCCCACTGCGCGATCGAGTTCGGGTTCGAGGTCGACTGCGACTGGACCACCGCCATCGCCTTGATCAGCGGCGTCGGCCCGCCGGCGAAGCCGATCCGCCAGCCGGTCATGCAATAGGCCTTGGAGACGCCGTTCACCGTCAGCGTGCGGTCGAAGATGCCGGGCTCGACCTGCGCCGGGGTGGTGAACGCGAAGCCGTCATAGACGAGGTGCTCGTACATGTCGTCGGTCATCACCCACACGTGCGGGTGACGCAGCACGACGTCGGTGAGCGCATTCAGCTCGGCGCGCGTGTAGGCGGCGCCGCTCGGGTTCGAGGGCGAGTTGAGCAGCAGCCACTTGGTCTTCGGCGTGATCGCCCGCTCCAGCACCTCGGGCGTCAGCTTGAAGCCGGACTCCTGCGTAGTCGGCACGCTCACCGGGGTGCCGCCGGCCAGCAGCACCATCTCCGGATAGCTCACCCAATACGGCGCCGGGATGATCACCTCGTCACCCGGGTTCAGCGTGGCGACGAAGGCGTTGTACAGAACCTGCTTGCCGCCGGTGCCGACCGAGATTTCCGCCGGCTTGTAGGTCAGGCCGTTCTCGCGCTCGAACTTCGCGGCGATCGCCGCCTTCAGCTCGGGGATGCCGTCGACGTTGGTATACTTTGTCTTACCATCGCGGATGGCCTTGATGGCGGCCTCCTTGATGGTGTCCGGCGTGTCGAAGTCGGGCTCGCCCGAGCCCAGGCCGATGACGTCGCGACCGGCCGCTTTGAGGGCGCGCGCCTTGTCGGCCACCGCGATGGTGGCGGACGGCTTGATGCGGGCGAGCGAGTCGGCGAGGAAGGCCATCGAAGTTCTCCAGATCGGTCCAAGCGGGGCTTTCCGGGCCCGCTACGGGCGCCCCCCGGGCGCTCCGGCCGGGTGTTGGACCACAATTGCCGAGAGCCGGCAACGGGGAACGCGCCTTTGGCGGCGATTCCGGCGGCCCGGGCACGAAAATTCCGCATGTGCGGTTCTTTTTGGTCGCGGCCCGGCCGGCGCCTCCGGACGGGCCGGATGACCCGGGCCGGGCCGGGCGGAGCAGTCGGGCGGCCGCCGGCCATCGGCCTCCGCTTGCGACGTCCGGCGGATCGAGCCCGCTCAGCCGGCGCCGGGCGGAACGGCGGTGGCGCCCCAGCCGTCGAACATCCGCGTCAGCACGTCGGCGAGCGTGAGGGTGAACATCACCAGCACGAAGGCGATGCCGGCGACCGCCGCGAGCCGCATCAGCGTGCGCGACCTGAGGAGCTCCATGAAGAACAGCCCGACCACCGTCGCCTTGGCGACGGCGACGCCGATGCCGATCACGGTGTTGAAGGCGCCGAGCGGCACATAGGCGGTCACCAGCGAGGTGACGAGCAGCGCCTGCAGCGCCGCCCAGACCGCGAGATTGCGTCGCCACAGATGGCGGACGACGTCGCGCGCCGCGCCGGCCTCGTCTTGCGTTCCGCTCATCCGGTCGCCCTCCCGGGCAGGTAGATCAGCGGGTAGACGAAGATCCACACGATGTCGACGAAGTGCCAGTAGAGGCCGGCGACCTCGATCTGCGGGTTTTTCTCCACCTTCATCCGGCGGGTCGCCGCCATGATCCACAGCCGCGAGATCAGCACGATGCCGACGCTGACATGGATCGCGTGAACCCCGGTGATGATCCAGTACAGCGCGAAGAAGATCTGCGCCCCGCGCTCGACGATCGCGAAATCTCGGCCCGGCACCAGGTGCTTCTCGACGTCCTCGCGGTACTCGAACCCCTTCACCACCAGGAAGGCGAGCGCGAGCAGCACGGTGGCGCCGAGGCACCACACCACCAGCCGGTGCAGCGCGGCCTCGCCCTCGGCGGCGGCCTGCGAGGCCACCGCCATGGTCAGGCTCGAGGTCAGCAGGATCGCGGTGTTGAGGGTGCCGTAGAACACGTCGGTCTCGCGCCCCGCCGCCACGAAACCCGCCGGGTTCTCGATCCGGCCGATCGCGTAAGTGAGAAACAGTGCGCCGAAGAACAGCGCCTCGGTGGCGAGAAACACCCAGATGCCGAAGGTCGCGCCCTCGCGCTGGCGCGAGACGCGGGCCCAGGGTTCCTGAAGGATCTCGGTGTCGCTCATCGCAGATCCCGTTCGTGCTGATGCACCGGCCGCGAGCCGATCCCGGCCGAGGCGCCCTGCGGGTGATAGTCGTACGGATCGTGATCGACCCGCGGCTCGTGATCGAAGTTCTTCGGCGGCGGCGGCGACGTCGTGCTCCATTCGAGCCCTGTCGCGTCCCACGGATTGTTGCCGGCCTTGCGCCCGTAGAACAGCGACCAGGTGAAGTAGCCGAGCGGCAGCAGATAGGCGGCGGCGAGGATCGCGGCGCCCGACGACGACATCACGTTGTAGACCTGAAACTCCGGCGGATAGGTCGCATAGCGGCGCGGCATGCCGAGATAGCCGGCGACGAACTGCGGGAAGAAGGTGAGGTTGAAGCCGAAATACATCAGAAGCGCGGCGAACCGCGCCCAGCTCTCCGGATAGAGCCGGCCGGTCGCCTTCGGCCACCAGAAATGCAGCGCCGCGAAGAACGCCGACACCGAGCCGCCGACCATGATGTAATGAAAATGGGCGACCACGAAATAGGTGTCGGTGACGTGGATGTCGATCGGAATGGAGGCGAGAAACAGCCCCGACAGGCCGCCGGTGGTGAACAGCCCGACGAAGCCGAGCGCATACAGCATCGGCGACTCGAAGGTGATCTGGCCGCGATAGAGCGACGCCGTCCAGTTGAACACTTTTATGGCGGACGGCACCGCGATGATGAAGGACAGGAGCGAGAAGATCAGGCTCGCGAACGGCGACTGGCCCGACACGAACATGTGGTGGCCCCACACGAAGAAGCCGAGTCCGGCGATCGCGACGATCGCATAGACCATGAACTGATAGCCGAAGATGCGGCGGCGGGCGAAGCACGGGATGATCTCCGACACCACGCCCATCGCCGGCAGCACCATGATGTAGACGGCCGGGTGCGAGTAGAACCAGAACAGATGCTGAAACAGGATCGGGTCGCCGCCGCGCGCCGGATCGAAGATCGGCAGGCCGAGCCAGCGCTCGGCGATCACCAGCAGGAGCGAGATCGCCAGCACCGGCGTCGCCAGCGCAATGACGATGCTGGTCGCATAGATCGACCACACGAACAGCGGCAGCCGGAACCAGGTCATGCCCGGCGCGCGCAGCAGATGGACGGTGGTGATCATGTTGACGGCGGTGGCGATGGTGGAGAAGCCGACCGTGAACACCCCGAACGCCGCCGCCAGCACGTAGGAGTTCGAGAACATCGTCGAGTAGGGGGTGTAGAAGGTCCAGCCGGTGTCCACCCCACCGGCGATCACGGCGTAGATCGTGAACACGCCGGCGATCACGTTGATGTACCAGCTCATGAGATTGAGCCGCGGGAAGGCGACGTCGGGCGCGCCGATCATCAGCGGCACCAGAAAGTTTCCCATCACCGTCGGGATCGACGGCACCAGGAAGAACCACACCATGACGATGCCGTGGAACGAGAACAGCCGGTTGTAGGTGTCGTTCGAGAACAGGTCGCCATTCGGCGTGAACAGCTCGAGCCGCACCAGCGCGATCGCGGCGCCGGCGAGAAAGAAGAAGAACGTGATGGTGATCGCATAGAGAATGGCGATGCGCTTGTGGTCCGTGGTGGTCAGCCAGGACAGCACCGTGCGCCCCTCCCGCAGATAGTCGGGACGTTCTCCGAGCGGCAGTTCGCCGGCGACGAGCGTGTCGGTGGTCATGGCGCGCGATCCTGGTGGACGATGTGAGACCGGATGATCCCGGACGGTTCCGGTCCGGAGAGGCCGGAGGGGCCGGGGATGGGCGAGGCCGCGATCACCGTCATCGCCCGCCTCCCGTCGGCCGGGTGGTCGGGCCGGCCGGATCGGCGGCCTCGGCGGCCTCGGCGGCATTGGCGGCGCCGCCGCTCGGCGGTGCGGTCGGCGCGGCGGGCGCCCCTCCGACGGTGCCGAGCGAGCGGATATAGGCGGTCAGGCTCTCGATCTCGCCGTCGTCGAGCAGCCCCGAATAGCTCGGCATGATCGGCCGATAGCCGGCGGCGACGTCGCGGTTCGGCTGCAGCATCGAGTCGCGGATATAGGCCTCGTCGGCCACCGCCGTGCGTCCGTCGGCGAGCGGGATGCGCCGTCCGTAGAGGCCGGGGAAGCGCGGCGCGTGCACGTTCGAGCTCTCCGCATGGCAGCCCGAGCAGCCGCGCGAGACGAACAGCTCGGCGCCGCGCCGCGCGAGGTCGTCACCCTCCGGCCGGGCGGCGAGCCACTCGGCGAAATCCTTCTGGCGCATCACGATCACCTCGCCGCGCATCCGCGAATGATCGGTGCCGCAATATTCGGCGCACAAGAGCTTGAAGGTGCCGAGCTTGGTCGCCTTGAACCAGGTTTCCGTTCGCAGGCCCGGCACCACGTCCTGCTTGATGCGGAACGCCGGCACGAAGAAGGAGTGAATCACGTCCTGCGACTCGAGCGTCAGCGTGATCGGCGTGTCGATCGGCACCCGCAGCGTGTCGATCTGGCGCACGCCGTTCGGGTACTGGAACTTCCACATCCACTGCTTGGCGACGACGTTGACCCGGTAGGAGTCCTTCGGCGGCACCAGCACCTCGATATTGACCGAAGCCGCCCACCAGAACAGGAAGAGGAACAGGAGCGCGGTCGCGAACGTCCAGCCGATCTCGAACTCGCGGCGGAAGAACTCCGGCATCGGCCCGCGGTCGGCCGACGAGGCGCGGCGATAGCGGATGCCGAAGCCGATGATCAGCCCGAACACCAGCGCGCTGATCAACAGCGAGATGATCAGCAGCGCGAGGAAGATGGTGTCGATCTGGGCGGCCCGATCGGAGGCCTCGATCGGCATGAACATGCTCATCGCGCTCTCCTGTGCGGTCGGGTCGCGCGCATCATCAGGCCGATCGCCCCCGCCATCACCAGCACGGTCAGGCCGCCGGCGATCTGCAGAATGCGGGCGATCGAGGCGGTGTAGATGCCCTTGGCCGGGTCGAAGCCGTAGCAGAGCAGCGTCAGCCGGCCGAGCACGCCGCCGACCCGTCCCTCGCCGGCATCGAGCAGCGCGAGCCGCAGGTCGGTCGGGCCGAGCGCGAGCGACGACAGCATGCGGGCGATCCGCCCGTCCGCGGTGACGGCGAGCACGCCGTTCGGGTGGGCGAAGGCGTCGTTCTCCGGATCGCGGACATAGTGGTAGCCGATCGCGTCGGTGAGCGTGCGGATCGCCGCGGCGTCGCCGGTCAGCGCCCGCACGCCGCGCAGCAGCGCCGGATTGCCGACCCGTGCCGAGACGAATTTCTTCGCCTCCGCACCGGTGTCGGTCGGGTCGAGGCCGAACAGCACCAGCCGGAAATCGTCGCCCGCCGTGAGCCCGGTCTCGCCGAGCGTCGCGGCGACGATCGACAGCGCCGGGCCGCAGGTCGTCTTGCACTCGTAGTCGGCCGGCAGCAGCAGCGCGGCCTTGTCGCCGATCGCCGCGCCGAGCGTGGTCGGCCGGCCATCGGCGTCGCGCATCGTCAGGCCGAGCGGCAGATGGGCGTTCGGCGGCGGCGAGAACCCGACGCCCGACAGCGCGTCCTGGCTCAATCCCGCCGCCGCCGGCAGTGGCGCGAGCACGATCAGGCAAGCGACCGGAAGAGCGAGCAGGCGGCGCGCCGCGCGCTGGTCTGTTCGGCCGAACCGAAGCCGCGGAGAAAGGTTCATCGGTCGTCTCCCGCGCGGCTGCCGGGGGTCGGGGTGATCTCGGGTTGCTCGAGCGCGCGGTAGGCGTCGGCGCCACGCGCTGTGATCGCCCGCATGGCCTCGTCGATCGGGATGCGGGCGATGCCGCGATCGCGGTCGACCCAGGCATAGCCGTCGAGCGTCGCGCGCTGGGCGGCGAGGAAGCGGTCGAGATCCTCGGTCGGCGAGATCTGCAGGCGCGGCGGGGCGGGATGGACCGCGGGCGAAGCGACGTAGCCGCCCATCACCTGGAACAGATAGACGTAGCCACCGATCAGGCACACCGCGACGAAGGCGAAGAAGCCGAACAGCGTGACGAGCACCGGCCGGCCGGCGATGGCGGGTGATTCCGGCGTCGCCCGGTCGGTCATCTCGTCGGTCGGCGCCTCCTCGTGGTCCTCGTGCTCCTCCTGCTCGGCCTCGCGGGATGCGGGTGCGGTCTCCTCCGGCCGAGCGCGAAAATAGACGGCGATCGAGGCGGCCGACAGCGCCAGGAACGCGGCGAGCCCGAGCGGCCGTTCGGCTTCGCGCCTCGGCTCCTCGTCGTCCAGGACGGCGTCGTGGGCGGGCACCACCACCACCGCGAGGCTCGCCAGCACCAGCACGGCGAGGCCGAGCGCGGCCGGCACGAGTGTCGCCGGCACGAGTGTCGCCGGCGCGTCCGGCCAGGACGGCGCGATCAGCCAAACGGTGTGGATCGCCAGCGCGCCGAGCACCAGCGCGCCCGCCGTCCGCAGCCCGGCCGTGGTCTCGCGCACGCTCGCGCTCGTCAGCATCGCGAGCGCCGCCACGGCGAGCGCCGCGGCGACGCCGATCGCGATCCCCCAGCCGCCGCTGCGGTCGAGATACCACGCCGCCTTGTAGGGCAGGTCGCCGTACCAGGCGACGATGAAGCTCATCAGCTCGAGATAGACGACGCCGAGCACGCCCATCATCACCAGCCCGGCGAGATCGGAGGTGCCGCGGCCGAGCCGGCGCGGCGCGATCACCGCCGCGACCGCCAGGGCGATGAGGATCTGCCGCGCCGCGGTGAGCATCCCGAACGCGGTCGAGACGTAGTCGGGCGCGACCGACAAGAACCAGTCGACCGCGATCGCGCTCACCGCGAGCCCGTGAAAGACGAGGCCGAGCGCGGCGATCAGACGATTGCCGCGGCCGAGGCCGAACAGCACGCCGAGCACCGACCAGCCGACCAGCGCGACCGCGGCCCGCACCAGGAAGAACGGCACGTTCAGATAGTGCGCCTGGACGTCGTGCGGGATCGAGCCCGGTACCGCGGCCCACGGATAGAGCGCGGGCAGCGTCAGGGCGATCGGAACGAAGGCGAGGGCGGCGAGCGGCACCAGGAGCGCGCCCGCCCGCAGCAGCGGGGCGAGCCGGTCGCCCCAGCGTCCGGCGGTGAGGGTGTGGATCATCACCAGCGCCAGGCTGCCGAGGGGGAAGCCGCACCACAGCGCGAATGCCAGCAAGAATCCGCGGGCGAGCACATCGGGCGGAGCGAGCCACCACCACACGGCGAGGGCGATCAGCGCGGCGGCGAGTGCTGCACCGATGCGCGAAAGGATCGCGGCGGCGCTCACGGCAGCTTCTCCCGCGCGTTCGGCAGATCGGCGACCTGCGCGTTTCGCGACATCTGCAGGGCGCGGACATAGGCGACGATCGCCCAGCGGTCGCGCGGCGGCACACGCGCCGCATAGGAATACATCACGCCGTATCCGTTGGTGATCACGTCGAAGACATGGCGGGCGGGCGCCGCCCGCAGCCGCTTGGTGTGATAGGACGGTGGCTTCGGAAAGCCGCGCTGGACGATCATGCCGTCGCCGTCGCCGCCGAGCCCGTGGCATGGCGCGCAATAGATGGCGTAGCGCTCCTGCCCGCGGGCGAGCAGGGCGGCGTCGACCGGCGGCGGCGTCTCGATGGCGGCGGTGCGGTCGCGGTCGCTCTGCGCGACCGTGCCGTCCGGCAGCTGCCGCGCCTCGCTGTGGTCGCGCCACAGCGCCGCCTTCTCGAAGGTCCGGTAGCGCTTCTGATCGACCATGGATCCCGAGCAGCCGGCGAGCAGCAGCGTCGCGACGGCGAGGCCCACCAGGGGCGGGGTCGTGCGGAGGCGGGTGCGTCTCATTGCCGGCGCACCTCCGTGACGACCCGCGCGCCGGCGTCCTCCAGCACGTGGCGCAGCGCGGTGCCGTCCTGGTCGGACGCCGCCGCCTCGGCGAGCAGGAAGAAGCGGTCCTGGGTCGCCCGCTCGAAGCCCGGTACGGCGAACAGCGGATCGTGCAGGCGGGGCAGGCCGCAGCTCCAGAACAGGGCGACGAGCCCCGCGAGCGCGGCGGTGAACATGCCGATCTCGAACGGCACCAGCAGGAAGACCGGCCAGGAATGCAGCGGCCGGCCGCCGGTGTTCATCGGATAGGCGATCACCGCGCTGTACCACTGCAGCAGATAGGCGGCGATCGCCACCGCGAGGCCGACCATCAGCATCACGAGCCGGAGCGGCGCGCGCGACGGGCCGATCTCCTCGGCGAGCCCCTCGACCGGATAGGGCGTGAAGGCATCGACCACGCGATGCCCGGCGCGGCGCACGGTGGGGACGGCGCGGCGCAGCGCCTCGGGCGTGGTGAACTCGGCGAGCATTTTTCCTTGCCCGATCATGTCGCGCCCTCCCGGTGGGCGAGGCGCCTCACCTCGTACATCGACACCGCCGGCACGATCCGCATCAGGATCAGATAGAGAAACACGAACAGCCCGAGCGGCCCGACCAGAAAGATCCAGTCCCACAGGGTCGGCTGAAACACCCGCCACATCGGCACCGCGTGGCCGTGCGACAGCGTGTTCCACACGATCAGGATGCGCTCGATCCACATGCCGACCAGGATCACGGCGGCGATCGCCGCCACCGCCGGCACGCTGCGGCGCACGCGGCGCAGCCACAGCGCCTGCGGGATCAGCGCGTTGCAGAGAAGCTGCGCCCAGTAGACGGGGGCGTAGTCGCCGGTGAACATGTAGGCGACCAGCGCGCGGTCGGCCGCCTCGCCGCCGTACCACGCCATGAACCACTCGTTCGCATAGGAGTAGGTCATCACGAACGAGCTCGCGAGAATGATTTTCGCCATCGCGTCGAAATGGTCGAGCGTGATCATCGCCTCGAGGTGCAGCGCCCAGCGCATCACCACGGTGACCAGCAGCACCATCGCGAAACCGGAGAAGATCGCGCCGACCACGAAATAGGGCGGATAGATGCTCTCCTGCCAGCCGGGCATCAGGCTCGCCGCGAAGTCGAGGCCGACGATCGAGTGGACCGAGACGACCAAGGGCGTCGCCATCGCCGCCAGCGTGACGTGGAGCGTGCGCTGCAGCCGCCAGTGCCTTGCCGAGCCGCGCCAGCCGAAGGCGAGGAAGCCGTAGAACACCTGGCTCGCGCGGCGCGTGGCGCGATCGCGCATGGTGGCGAGGTCGGGCAGCAGGCCGACATAGAGAAACAGGATCGAGAACAGGAGATAGCTGAAAATCGCCCAGAAATCCCACACCAGGGCGCTGCGCCACTGCGGCCACAGCGCCATCGTGTTGGGGTAGGGCGCGAGCCAGTAGAAATATTGCGGGCGGCCGAGATGGAGGATCGGGAAGACGCCGGAGATCGCCACCGCCAGCACCGTCATGGTCTCGGCGAAGCGGTTGATGGAGCTGCGCCACTCCTGGCGCGTCAGCACCAGGATCGAGGAGATCAGCGTGCCGCCGCTGCCGATCGCCACCCACCAGACGTAATTGGCGATCGCATAGCCCCATACGACGGTGGTGTTGATGCCGTAGATGCCGATCCCGCCGACGAACAGATAGAGGATCGCCCCGGCGGTCAGCGCGAAGAACAGGAAGCTGACGCCGAGCGCGATCCACCAGCGCTTGCCGGGCCTGTGCATCAGCAACGGGTCGACCACCGTCGCGGTCACCTCGGCGTCGGGCAGGCGCGGGGCGGCGAGCCAGCGGTGCGGCAGCGCGGTGTCCGTCACGACTCGTGCTCCAAATCCGGGTCGGGATTGCGGATGTCGGCGAGGTAGGTGGTGCGCGGCCGGGTGCCGAGATGGCCGAGCAGCGCGTAGTGCCGCTCGTCCTTCTTCAGGCCGGTCACCGCGGCGCCGTCGTCCTTCAGGTCGCCGAACACGATCGCCCGCGTCGGGCAGGCGGTCTGGCAGGCGGTGCGCACCTCGTCGCGGGCGAGCGTGCGGTCCTCCTGCTCGGCGGCGCGCCGGGCGGCGCTGATGCGCTGGACACAGTAGGTGCACTTCTCCATCACCCCGCGGGCGCGCACCGTCACCTCCGGGTTCTTCTGCGCCTTGTAGGGCTCGAGCCCGAGATTGGCGTATTCCTGGCCGTCGGCGTAGCCGAAGAAGTTGAAGCGCCGCACCTTGTAGGGGCAGTTCGCCTCGCAGAAGCGGGTGCCGATGCAGCGGTTGTAGACCTGCACGTTGAGGCCCTCGCCGTCGTGCACCGAGGCGGCGACCGGGCACACCGGCTCGCACGGCGCGTGCTCGCACTGCATGCAGGGCACCGGCTGAAAGCCGCGCCGCGCGTCTTCGGGCGGGCCGTGGTCGTAGACGTCGACGCGCAGCCAGTGCATCTCGCGCCCGCGCGAAATCTCCTCGGGGCCGACCACCGGCACGTTGTTCTCGGCCTGGCAGGCGACCACGCAGGCGTTGCAGCCGATGCACAGCGCGTTGTCGATCACCATCGCCCAGGCGTGATCGGCGGGCGGGATCGGCCGGTCGGGCAAAAAGGTCGGCAGCGGGCCGGTCGAGAGATCGACTTTTCCGGCGCCGAGCGTCGCGGCGGCGAGCACCGGAAACATGTCTTCGGCGCGCTCGGTCTCGTCCACCGGGTGGCGGGTGATCAGCAGCTCCTCGTGCTCGTCGGTGGCTTCGAGCGTCGCGTCGGCGATCCGCCACGGTGAGCCGGAGGTGCGCAGCCGGTAGGCGTTTGCGCCGATGTCGGCACCGATCGGCCCGGTGCGCCATCGCCCGTAGCCGAGCGTCAGGCTCACCACGCCGTCGGCGTGGCCGGGCTCGATCGCCACCGGCGCCTCGACGTGTTGCGCGCCGGCGCGCAGCCGCACCACGTCGCCCTGGGAGAGGCCGCGGCGCTCCGCTTCGGCGCGGCTCATGCCGAGCGCATTGCCCCACACCTGCTTGGTGAGCGGCTTCGGCAGCTCCTGCAGCCAGGCGTTGCCGGCAAATTCGCCGTCCCACAGCGAGGGGTCGGGCCGCAGCACCACCGTGGTGCCGGAGGGCATCGCCATCGGCGGCGCGAGGGGCAGGCGCGGCTCGCCGGCCTCGACCGGGCGGGCGGCGCTGTCCGGCACCACGCCGGCATGCAGCGCCTCGCGCCACCATGCCTCGAAGTCGCCGTCCGCCTGCGGCTGCCAGGTCGCGCGGACGATGTCGTGCGAGGAGGCCGGCGTTTCGCCCAACACGAGCGCCATCACCTCGTGCGCGGTGCGGGTCGCGTAGAGCGGCCGGATCAGCGGTTGGACGATGCCGGCGGTGCCGTCGACGGCGCGCAGATCCGACCAGCTTTCGAGCGGATGCGACAGCGGCACGTGCCAGGTGGCGAGCGCCGCGGTCTCGTCGACATGGCTGCGCGCGTGCAGGCGGAACGGCGCCCGCTTCATCGCGTCGGCGAAGGCGAGGTCGGCGGGCGCGGTGTAGACCGGGTTCGTCCCGATCATCACCAGCGTCTCGACCGTGCCCGCCTGCAGGGCATCGACCAGCGCCGCGAGCGGCGCCGGATCGTGCCCGGCCGCGCGGTCGGGCGGCTCGATCAGATCGAGCGGGGCGGCGAGGCGGGCATTGATCCAGTGCACCAGCGCGTGCGTCTCGGCCGGCAAGGTCTCGCCGGCGACCACGATCGCGTTGCCTTGGGAATCCTGCAGGGCGGCTGCGGCGGCCCGCAGAAACGCTTTCGCCGTCGGCGGCAGGCTCGCCTCGCGCAGGCCGGCGCCGAGCGCATTGGCGATCGCGACGGCGGCCTCGGCGATCAGCTCCGGCCGCAGCGCGAGGCGCTCGTCGGCCTTGGCGCCGGTGAGGGTGGGCGCCGCCTCGACGGCATAGAGGCGGACGAGGCCGTCCGGCCCCGGCACCAGCCGTTTCGCCAAGCCGCGGGCACAGCGGATGCGGTCCGGCCCCGGCCCGAGCGGGTCGGCGTCGAGCGTCAGCACCACGCGGGCGTCCTCGAAGCGCGGCAGGGCGCCGAGCGGCCGGCCGAACGCGAGCTCCGCGCCGGCGCGCTGGTCGCCCTCGGTCGGCTCGTGCACGTGCCATGTCGCGTCGGGATACCGCTCGAGCAGCGCCCCGATCTGGCGCAGCAGCGTCGGCGAGGAGATTCTGCCGGTGAGGAGCCGCACCCCTGCGCCGCCGCGCGCCGGCTCGCGCCCCATCGCGTCCGACACCGCGCGACGCACCTGCTCGAACGGGGCGATCTCGCCGTCCTTCAGCACGGTCTGCGAGCGCGCCGGATCGTAGAGCGACAGCACCGCCGCCTCGGCGAACGGATCGGTGGCGCCGAGGCTCGCGGGATGGCGCGGATTGCCCTCGATCTTGATCGGCCGCCCCTCGATCGACTTCACGATCATGCCGCGGCCGAACCCTGCGAGCGGCAGCGAGGTCGCGAAATACAACGGCTCGCCCGGCACCACCTTTTCGGGCTGGCGCACGTACGGGACGATCTCCTCCTCCGGTCGGCCGCAGCCGGCGACGCCGAGCGCGATGCTGGCGGCGAACATCCGCAACGCCTCGCGCCGGCTGAAGCCCGCCCGGCCGGCGGCGGAGGAGTGCGGTCCGCCTCGGCGGCGGGCGGTGTCGGTCGGGCTCATCGATGACATGTGGAGCAGTCCGTCAGGTGCCGCAGGCGGATGTGATACCGGACGGCGAGCCGCGCGCCCTGCTCGTCCTGGTCCTTCGGCGGCGTCCAGCCGAGATCGAAGATCGCGTTCTTCGGACGCAACGCCTTGGTCGGGTCGCGGTGGCAGTCGATGCACCACGCCATGGTGAGCGGTGCCGCCTGGCGGGTCAGCGGCATGCGGTCGATCCGGCCGTGGCAGGTGGTGCAGCCGACCCCGTTGTTCACGTGCGAGGAGTGGTCGAAATAGACGTAGCCCGGCAGATCGTAGACGCGCGTCCAGCGCAGCGGCTCGTCGCGCGCGAGGCTTTCGCGCACCGGCGCCAGCATCGCGGCGTTGGTCCAGATCTGCGAGTGACAGGTCATGCAGGTCTCGGTCGGCGGCATGCCGGCGAAACGCGATTTCTCCACCGAAGTGTGGCAGTAACGGCAGTCGAGCCCGAGCCCGCCGACATGGTGCGCATGGCTGAACGGCACCGGCTGGCGCGGGGTTCGGGCGTCCCCGGTCGTGTAGGAGGCGCGATGGAAGGCGTAGGCGAAGCCGACGCCGGCGAGCGGCGTCAACGCACCGAGCACGAGCAGCACCCGTGCGGTGGTGTCTGCTCCTTTACGGAAGATCTGCATTCAAGGTGCTTCTCCGAACGACCACGCTTCGGCAGGGCCGCAGCCATGCGACCCGAAAAATCTCGTCTCGAGCGCTGCTTTCGATCGTGCGCGGCGCGACGCGGACTGCTCCCCGCGCGCATCGACCCGAGCCCCGGATCCGAGCCCCGGATCCGGGCCGACACCCTTCGGCGCCGGCCCGGACGAGGCCGCGCGTCACTTCTTCTCGCCGGACGGCAGCACCGACGAGAGAACCTGGCGTGCGGTGTCGGCCACCATGTGCACCTGATCGGGGTCGACCTTGAGCAGCGTCGAGGTGAAGTTCTTCGCCTGCTTCAGCGTCACGTGCGGCGGCAGCGGCGGCACCTCGGGATCGGTCTTCACGTCGAGCACCACCGGCATGCCGGCGCCGAGCGCCTCGTCCCAGGCGGAGCCGAGCCGTGCCGGGTCGTCGACGAAGATGCCCTTCAGCCCGATGTCCCGCGCGAAGCGGTGATACGGCACGTTCGGAATCTTCTGCGAGGCGTCGAACCGCGGGTCGCCCTCCTGGATGCGCTGCTCCCAGGTGACCTGATTGAGATCCTCGTTGTTGAACACGCACACCACGAGCTGCGGGTTGGCCCAGCGCTTCCAGTATTTGGCGATCGTGATCAGCTCCGCCATGTTGTTCATCTGCATGGCGCCGTCGCCGACCAGCGCCACCACCGGCCGGTCCGGATGCGCGAATTTCGCGGCGATCGCGTAGGGCACCGCGGCGCCCATCGAGGCGAGGCCGCCCGACAGCGAGCACATCATGCCGCGCCGGATCTTCAGGTCACGCGCGTACCAGTTGGCGCACGAGCCGGAGTCCGACGTGATGATCGCCCGGTCGGGCAGGCGCGGCGACAGCTCCCACGCGACCCGCTGCGGATTGATCGGGTGAGCCTCGACCATCGCCCGATTCTCCAGCGTCTCCCACCAGGAGGCGACGTTCTTCTCGATGCGGTCGCGCCAGCGCCGGTCGGTCTTCTGCTTCAGGAGCGGCAGCAGCGCGGTCAAGGTCTCGGCGGCGTCGCCCGAAAGCTCCACCTCCATCGGGTAACGCAGGCCCAGCATGCCGGGATCGATGTCGATCTGCACGCCGCGCGCCTGGCCCTCCTTCGGCAAAAACTCCGAGTAGGGGAAGCCCGAGCCGATCATCAGAAAAGTGTCGCACTCGGTCATCAGGTCCCACGACGGCTCGGTGCCGAGCAGGCCGATCGAGCCGGTCACCCACGGCAGATCGTCCGGCAGCACGGCCTTGCCGAGCAGCGCCTTGGCGGCGCCGGCATTCAGCCGGTCGGCCACCGCGATCACCTCGTCGGTCGCCCGCAGCGCGCCGGCGCCAACCAAAATCGCGACCTTCTCGCCGGCGTTCAGCACGTCGGCGGCGCGCCGCAGATCGGCCTCGTAGGGCACCACCTTCGGTCGCGAGTAGCCGACCGAGGAGTGCACCGTGCCGTGCGCGCGGGCGGGCTCGGAATAGGGCACGTCCTGCAGGTCGTTCGGAAACACCAGCGCGGTGACCGCCCGGTCGCCCTGCGCGATGCGCATCGCCCGGTCGATCAGATGGCGGGTCTGCTGCGGCACCGCCGCCTGATGGACGAACGCCGAGGCGACGTCCTTGAAGGTGTTCTGCAGGTCGAGTTCCTGCTGATAATGTCCGCCGACCGCGGCGCGCGCCTGCTGGCCGGCGATCGCCAGCACCGGCATGTGATCCATCTTGGCGTCGTACAGGCCGGTGATCAGATGGGTGGCGCCGGGACCCGAGGTGGCGAGGCACACGCCGACCCGGCCGGTGAACTTGGCATAGGCGGAGGCCATGAAGGCCGCCATCTCCTCGTGGCGCACCTGCACGAACTCGAAGCGGTCGCCGGCGCGGTTCAGCGCGCCGAGCAGACCGTTGATGCCGTCGCCCGGATAGCCGAAGATCGTCTTCACGCCCCACGCGCCGAGCCGGTCCCATACGAAGTCGCCGACGGTCTTGCTCATGAGAAGAATCCTCTTGCCGTTTTCCGGTGGGGAAGCGCGCGGGCCGGGCGCGCGGCGTGGCCGATGCGTTTCGAGAGCCCGCCGTGCCCGAGACGCGGCGGCGGTGGCTTTCCGCGGCTCGCGCGGCCGAGCACGAAGGCGCCGGCGACCACGCCGAGAAGGCCGGCCAGGGCGCCGGCTCGCACCCACAGGGGATCGATCGTGCCGAGCGCGCTGAGCCGCTCGGAACGCGCCGAGAACCGGCCGCGCGGGCCGGGGTCGCCCGGCACCGGATCGAACAGGTTGTCGGGCGCGTTCGGGTCCTTGGTCTCGCCGGTCATCTGGCCGCTGTAGGCGGATTTCGCCAGGATGCGGTCGGCGAGGCCCGGCACCAGCATGGTGCCGACGATCGCCTTCAGCGCCGAGAAGCCGACCCACAGCTCGCGCGGCTTGGTATGGGCGGCGCGTACGATGGCGCGGGCGATCGCCTCCGGCTGGTGGATCGGCGGCACCGGCTGCACCTTGCTCGGCATGCGGTTGCGCGCCCAGTCGAACTGCGGCGTGTTGACGGCGGGAAGCTGCACCATCGTCACGTGGATGCGGCTGCCCTCGTGGGCGAGCTCGCTGCGCAAGGCGTCGGTGAAGCCGCGCACGGCGAATTTCGCCCCGCAATAGGCGGCCTGCAGCGGGATCGCGCGATAGCTCAACGCCGATCCCACCTGGACGATGGTGCCGCGATTGCGCGGCCGCATGCGGGCGAGCGCCGCCATGGTGCCGTGCACCTGGCCGAGATAGGTCACCTCGGTGACGCGGCGGAACTCCTCGGGGCTGATCTGGTGGATCGGCGCGAAGACGGTCGTCATCGCGTCGTTGACCCACACGTCGATCGGTCCGAGCTCGCGCTCGATGCGCTCGGCGGCGGCCTCGACCGCTTTTGCGTCGGCGACGTCGACCGACAGCGCCAACGCCTCGCCGCCGTGCTTGCGGACATCGCGGGCGACGGCGTCGAGCCGCTCCTTGCCGCGGGAGAGCAGGGCGACATTGTAGCCACGCCGGGCGAATTCGACCGCGGTGGCACGGCCGACACCGGCTCCGGCGCCGGTGATCACGACAGTGGCCATGGTTCTCCAATACGTCTTTCTTCCAGGGCGCCGCGGGCGGCGCCATCGGGTCACGGGAGCTGTGTCGGGACGCCGGCACGGCGGGATGGGCGCCGCGTCGTGCCGGACGGTTGGACAACCGCGCTCGCGCGGGATGGTTCGTGCAAATCGGCCGCGGAGGTACGTCACCGCACCGAGACGCCGGCCGCCCGCGACCGCCGTGCGCGATGCTCGTGCACGCGCCTTCGTGCGAGACCTTCGTGCGAAACCTTCGTGTCGGTCGGGCACGCGACCGAACGAAGCGTTAGCCGGCGACCGGTAGGCTCCTTGGCGGCGGGACGAGCGAGCCGGCGGCGGGAGGGACGATGGCGGGATCGTTGTTTTCGGAGGCCTTGCGCACGGGGGACTGGCTGTCGTGCGAGCGCATCCGGCGGATCGCTGCGATCGTGCTCGCGGTGTCGGCGGTCGCGGTGATCGCGGTCGCGGTGTTCTCGGACGGCTGGACCGACTGGCAGGGCCGCCCGCTCGGCACCGACTTCTCGTGCTTCTATACCGCCGGCCTTCTGGTGCTGCAGGGCCGCGCCGCCGAGGTGTTCGATCCCGCGGTGCTCGGCCCGCTCCAGCTCGCCACCTTCGGTCCGGCGACGCCGTTCTATGGCTGGCTCTATCCGCCGTTCTTCCTGGTGGTGGCGGCGGCGTTGGCGCTGATGCCTTATCCGGTCGCGCTGGCGTCGTGGCTTATGGTGACGCTCGCGCTCTATCTCTGGTCGGTCCGGGCGATCGTTTCGGCCGCTTCTCGGATGTGCGGAGAGAAGCCGGCGCCCGACCGGCTGTGGCTTCTGCTCGCGCTCGCCTTTCCCGCGGTGCTGGTGAATATCGGCCACGGCCAGAACGGCTTTCTCACGGCCGCATTGTTCGGTGGCGCGCTCGTGCGGCTCGACCGCCGGCCGCTCCTCGCCGGCGTGCTGCTCGGCCTGCTCGTCTACAAGCCGCAGTTCGGCCCGCTGATCCCGCTGGTGCTGATCGCCACCGGACGCTGGCGCGCCTTCGCCGCCGCCGCGGTGACCGTGGTGGTGCTGGTCGGGCTGACGGTCGCGGCGTTCGGGCCGGCGATCTGGCAAATCTATCTCGCCTCGGCCGAGACGATGCGCGTGCTGGTGCTGGAGCAGGGCGCGGCCGGCTGGCACAAGCTGCACGGCGTGTTTGCCTGGACGCGGATGTGGGGGGGCTCGGTCGCGCTCGCCTACACGGTGCTGGCGGTGGTGGCGCTGACGACGATGGTGCTCGTCGTGGCGATCTGGCGGCGGCCGGCGCGCTTTTCGGTGCAGGCGGCGGCGCTGATCGTCGGCGCACTGCTGGTCTCGCCGCATTGCCACGACTACGACCTGATGCTGCTCGCTCCCGCGCTCGCCTTCCTGATCATGGACGGCCTCCGCCACGGCTTTGCCCCCTGGGAGAAGACGCTCTTGGCGCTCGTCTGGCTGGTGCCGCTGGTCGGCCGCTCGGTCGCCGAGACGACGCACGTGCCGCTCGGCACGCTTGCGATCCTGGCGCTCTTTTGGGTGGTGCTGCGGCGAAGCGGGGTCGTCGTCGGCCGTGGTGGCCACGAGCGGACCGCGGCGTCGGCAGAACGTATTCTCAAAATCGGATAATTTCGCTGGCTGGTGAGACATCGGTCGTATCGGCGACGTGCCGGACGGCCGCAAATCCCGGTCGACCTGCCGAGAAGCCCTCGAAACTTTGTGCTGTCCCAATTGCGGACGCATTTCGAGCGTGCAATGCTGATGCACGTCCGAAATCGTTCATTGCATTGCAAAAAACATTGCGGTGCCACTCTGTGGCATCTGCATCACAGGGATGGAATACGCTCGAGGACGCGGATGTACACACTCTATTCGATGCAGAGATCGGGGAATTGTTACAAGGTGCGGCTCGCGCTGGCGCAGCTGCGCATTCCGTATCGGCTGGTCGAGATCGACATCCTGAAGGGCGAGAACGGCACGCCGGAATTCCGCGCGAAAAACCCCAGCGGCCGGGTGCCGCTGCTCGAGGTGGCGGCGGGGCGCTACCTGCCCGAGTCGAACGCGATCCTGTGGTACATCGCCGGTGGCACGCCGCTCGCGCCGGACGACCGCTTCGAGCGGGCCGAGGCGCTGCGCTGGATGTTCTTCGAGCAGAACAGCATGGAGCCGAGCATCGGCGCCGCCTATTTCTGGCTCACGCTGGTGCGCGGCGGGCGCGACCTGAAGATGCACGCGATCGAGGGCTGGACCGAATCGGGCTACGGCGCGCTCGGCGTGATGGAGGAGCACCTCGAGACGAACCGCTTCTTCGCCGCCGACCGCTACACCATCGCCGACATCGCGCTCTATGCCTACACCCACATCGCCGAGCAGGCGGGCTTCGATCTGTCCGGCTTCCCGTCGATCCGCACCTGGCTGCGGCGGGTCGCGGCGCAGCCGCGCCACGTGACGATGGAGTGGTCGCCGACGCTTTTGGAGGCGGCGGGGTAGGCGGATCATCCGGTTTCCGCTCGTCCCCGCGAAAGCGGGGACCCAGGAGAGACGAGGAAAGCAGTTCTGGATTCCCGCTTTCGCGGGAACGAGCGGAGAGTGGGGCGTTCGTCGGATCGATCGTCACGGCGCCGGGATGTGCGGGCCGTTTCCGTGCATCGGCTCGTCCGATCTCCTGGAACTCAGAATCTCGCGCGCGTGCCGACGTAGAAGGCGCGGCCGTCGCCCGGCAGAAACGCCGCCTGATCGGCGCGGCTGGCGCGGCCGAGCGTCAGCGTCGAACTGGCAAAAGTTTCGTCGAACACGTTGCGCACCTCGAAAAATCCGCTCCAGCGGGCGGTCGGCCACACGGCGCCGAGCGGCGTCCCGGCGACCCATTCCGGATCGAGGTCGAGGTGGGTGCGCGCATTCACGACGGCGAAGGCTTCGGAGAACAGCGTGTTCGCGTTGTCGACCGGCAGATCGTCCGGCACCCACTGCACCTCGCCCTCGAGCCACCAGTTTTGCCGCGCGTACCACCTCAGCGCTGCGTCCACCACGTGACGCGGCGCCCCGGCGATGCGGCCGTCGCCGTAGAGCGGATCGTCGTCGAAACGAAAATCCTGATAGGTGTAGGTCACCCGCGCCGACAGCGTGTCGGTGAGGCGCACGCGTCCGCCGAGCTCGATGCCGAAATGATGCGTCCGGTCGGCATTCGCGGTGGTGGTCGCGCCCGACACGTTGGTGCTTCTGATCAGCTCGTCGTCGAGCCAGGAATAATAGGTGGTGACGTCCCAGGCGAAGCGGCCGTGCTCGCCGCGCCAGCCGATTTCTGCCGTCACCGCGTGCTGCGCCTCGAGGTCGGGGGTGGAAAAGCCGGTCGGGCCGGTGTTCGGCGTGCCGCCCGTGGCTTCGAGCAGATCGTCGAAGGTCGGCGCCTCGGTGGTCCTGCTCACCGCGACGAAGGCGAGGTTTTTCGGGGCGAACGCCCAGGTCAGCGCGAGGCTCGGGTTCCACGATTCGTAGCTGCGCGAGAAGCTGGTGTCGGTGGCGGCGACCAGGCCGGTGGCGCCGGTCACCGCGTTCAACGTCGGGCGAAAGGCCTGGTCGAACGTGTCGGTGTTGTCGCGGGTGGCGCGGACATAGGACATCGCCGGCGACAGCGTGAACGCGCCGAGCGGCAGGTTGACGCCCGACCACAGCGACAGCGTGTCGGCGTCGAGATCGTTGCTGCCGTAGGTCGTGGTCCTGTTGCCGCGAAAATTGTTCGCCCAGGTCCGCTCGGCGCTGCCGACGACATAGGTCGCGGTCGTCTCGAACAGCGGCAAAGGTGCTGCGGCATCCGGCCGGTAGGCCCAGCGCAAGGACCCGGTGAAATCGCCGCCGTCGGTCAGCCGGTAGCCGGTGCCGACCGGGAAGCGGAAGGTGTCGTCGGTGTCGGTGTAGCCGAGCGCGAGATCGAGCACGTTCGCCCCGAAGGTGGCGGTGGTGCGTGAGCCGATGCGGGCCTGCTCGGTGGTGCGGCGCGGGTGGTCGCGAAGCGCGTTGGGGCCGGGCTCGGTCGGCTTGCCGCCGACGATCACCGGGCCGGGGGCGGCCTGGGTCGGGTCGGCCATCATCCGCTGCCACGACAGCGGGCCGGCGATCTCGAAGTCGAGGTCGGTGTAGCCGACGAAGACGCGGGTCGAGAGGCTGTCGCTCAGTTTTGCGCCGGCATTGGCGGAAAAATTCGTGCGGTCGGAGCCGTTCCAGGTACGGAAGCCGTCGCGCTGGCCATAACTGTATTGGACGAGCGCGTCGTGGTCGCCCTGGCGCAGGCCGCCCTGAATGGCGGTGCGGACATAGCCGAAGCTGCCGCCCTCGACCGAAAGGTCGACGCCGGGCGCGGTCGAGCCGGTCGGCGAGACGAAGTTGATCGCGCCGCCGAGCGTGCCGGCGCCGAGCCGGTTCGCGGTGTAGCCGCGAAACACCTCGAAGAAGGCCGCCTGGCGCGGATCGATCAGCCCGACGATGTACGAGCCGTCGGCGCGGTTGATCGGCAGGCCGTCCTGAAGGATTTGCAGGCCGCGCTCGGTCGGGTTCGACGACAGGCCGGAGCCGCGGATATTGATCTTCGGCTGATCGTTGCCGCCGAGAAAGCTCGCGGCGATCACGCCCGGCACGGTGGCGAGCGAATCGGCGATCGACACGTCGGCGCGGCCGGCGAGCTCTCGTGTCGCGACCACCGCGGTGCCGCCGCCGGTCGCCTCGAGCCTGCGGCGCGCCTCGGCCTCGCTGCTGGCCGCGGGGGGCGCGGCGGGGCCGGGTGCAACCGCCTCCACCGTCAGCGCCGGCAAGGTCACGGTGCTGCCGGGCGTCGCCGACTGGGCGACGGCGTCGGAGGCGTCGGACGCGGCGGCGAGCAGGGCGGCGAGCGACACCGCCGTGGCGGCGATCGACGGGCGGGAACGAGGCACGGTCGGGCTCCGGGGGGCGAGGGATCGCGGACGAGAGTCCGGCCGGGCGACGCCGGTGGCAATCGGGACTTGTCCGATCACCCCCGCAAAGCCGGTATGAAAGGCACCGGACGGCGCCGAATGCGACCGGAAAGCCACAGCTTTTCGGATTCGTCCGGGTGTCTTCGAACCGCCACGGCAAATCCTCGCCGTCGCCTTTCCCGCACGCTATCGGGCTCGGCCACCATCCGCCGGTTCCGGCGTTTCGCGGCAGGCCGCGCGCCGCGGCTGCCGTCCTTGCCCGAGGCCCCGAAAACAATGCCCCCGCTGCTCGCGTCGCCCTATGTGTCGCCGGTGCTGCTGCTCGTCTGCTCCAACGTGTTCATGACCACCGCCTGGTACTGGCATCTCCGCTTCCGCGAGGTGCCGCTGTGGCAGGTGGTGCTGATCTCGTGGGGGCTCGCGCTGATCGAGTACTGCCTGGCGGTGCCGGCGAATCGCTGGGGCGCGACCGTTTACGCGCCGGCGCAGCTGAAGACCATCCAGGAGGTGATCACGCTCGTGGTGTTCGCCGGCTTCTCGTGGCTCTACCTGAACCAGCCTCTCGCCTGGAACCACCTGGTCGGCTTCGCCTTCGTGGGGGTCGGGGCGTTCTTCGTCTTCCACCGCTGGTGAACGGCTCCCGAGAGGCGAGACGGGACGCCGCGGCGAGGCGACGTCCCGTCCGAGTTTCCGAACCGGCTCTCAGCGGCTGCGCGGCGGGTGCACCATGCCGGTGACCAGCACCGTGAGGCCGCCCAGCGCGACCAGCGCCAGGCTGACGAGACCGGCGGCGGGCAGCCCGCCCGAGCCGTAGTCGGTCGGCGTCAGCGGACGCGCCTCGGCGACCTGGATGGTCACGGCCAGCACGACGGCGATCGACACGACGAGCGTCACGGCGGTCAGCAGCTGCGCGGCGAGCGCGACGCTGCGGTAGCGCTCCGGGCGCTCGTTGCGGGAGGACTGCAAGCCGGAAGAGAGGGGGTGAGAGACGTGCATGGCGACGACCGTTACGCGGTGATGACTGGGACTCTATGGCCGAAGATCGGGGCCTCGGCTGGACGCAATCGGGGCGATCGCGGCGAGCTTTCGAGGCAAACCCGAGGCACCGTATTAACGAGGGGTTAATGAACCTTTGCGAGTCCCGGGCCCGTCCCCTCGTTTCTCTCGTGTGGCCGCGAACGGGCACGCGGGCGCCGGCGGCCGCCGGTGCTCGGGAGAGGCGGAAACGGCCCGTGGCGCGACCGGCCGGGAGCCGGGGTGGTGCGGCGTCGCGCCGACCGTCCCGGCCGCGACGCGGGCCGAGATGCGGGCCGAGATGCGGGCCGAGACGCCGGCGGGCGAGCCTGCGGGCGCGCCCGCGGGCGTCGCTCACTCGTCCAGCATGTCGGGGCGGAACCGCTTGCGCCAGCGCGAGGTGTTTTCGCCCGACACCATGAACACGCCGTCGCCCCGGTAATGGATCGTGCGCGGCCAGCGCGGCGAGGTGGCGACGTGCGCCTTCACCACCTCGAAGACGAACAGGTTGTAGCGCTCGATCGGTCTCGCATCGGCGAGCCGGCACTCGAAGCTCGCGAAGCACTCGGCGATCAGCGGCGCCGACACCTGCTCGCCGGGCTCCGCCGTGAGCCCGAATTTCTCGAACTTGTCGACGTCGCGGCCGGAGCAGTTGCCGATGTCGACCACGGTCGAGGCCATCTCCACCGTCGGCACGTTGATCACCGCGACCTTGCTCTTGCGGATCATCTGGTGGGAGTGGTTCTGGTCCCACACGTAGCAGCCGACCAGCGACGGCTCGAACCCCATGATCATGTGCCAGCCGAGCGTCATCACGTTGCGCTCGCCCTCGAAGGCGGAGCTCAGCAGCACGATCGGACCCGGCTCGAGCAGCCGGCGGACCTGCCACACCGGGGCATCGGCCTTCACGAACGGTTTCATGGCTGCTCTCCCGCGCCCGGGCTCGTGTCGCGCCGGCTCGCATCGCGCCGGCCTTTGGTCGCCGGCCGGGCGGCCGGTGGGCCTTCACAACGCGGGCCGAACGTTGCATGACTCGCACGGCCTCGCCAAGGCGGCGAGCGCAGGGCGGGAAACACATGACGACGCAGGCGTCGAAGCTGTCCGAGGTGTCCAAGCTGTCCGATGTCTCCTCCTGGGGCCGGCGGGGCCGCGTGCCGCACCACGTGCTGCGGCCGTCCTTTCTCGACGACGCGACTGCCGCCGTCGCCGATGCGACCGCCGCGCTGGAGGGCGACGGGCCGCCGCTGCTCGCCTTCGGGCTCGGCCGCTCCTATGGCGACGTCTGCCTCAATGCGAACGGCCGCCTGCTGGTCACCGACCGTCTCGACCGCCTCCAGCACTTCGATGCGTCGGCAGGCGTGGTGCGCGCGGAGGCCGGCCTCTCGCTCGATCATCTGTTGCGGGTGATCGTGCCGCGCGGCTGGTTTCTGCCGGTGACGCCGGGCACGAAATTCGTGACGCTGGGAGGTGCCGTCGCCAACGACGTGCACGGCAAGAACCACGAGCATGCCGGCTCGTTCGGCGTGCACGTGAGACGGCTCGGCCTCTTCCGCTCGACCGGCGAGACGCTCACGCTGTCGCGCGAGGAGAATGCCGAGCTGTTTGCCGCCACGGTCGGCGGGCTCGGCCTCACCGGGCTGATCACCTGGGTCGAGCTGGACCTCGCGCCGATCAAGTCGTCGCGGCTCGAGACCGAGACGATCGACATTCCCGATCTCGACGGCTTCTTCCGTATCGCCGAGGAGACCTCGCGGGCGGGCGAGGCGTGGCCGTTCACCGTCGCCTGGGTCGACTGCCTCGCCTCGGGCAGCGGGCTCGGCCGTGGCCTGTTCATGCGCAGCCGCTTCGTGCCGGAGGGCGGCCTCGCCGTCCATCGCGACCCGAAAATCACCGTGCCGCTCGACGCCCCGGGCTTCCTGCTCAACGGCCTGACGATGCGCGCCTTCAACGGCCTCTATCGCAACCGCCCCTTTGCACGCGGACGCAAGGTCCAGCACTACGATCCGGTGTTCTATCCGCTCGACGCGATCGGCGGCTGGAACCGGCTGTACGGCAAGCGCGGCTTCTATCAGCACCAGTCGGTGATCCCGTTCCCGCAGGCGCGCGACACCGTGAAGCGGCTTCTGGAGACCACCGCCGCGGCGGGGCAGGGGTCGTTCCTCTCGGTGCTCAAGCTGATGGGCGACAGGGCGTCGTCCGGCCTGCTGTCGTTCCCGCGCGCCGGCGCGACGCTGGCGCTCGATTTCCCCGACAAGGGCGAGGCGACCCGCGGGCTGCTGCTGCGGCTCGCCGAGATCGTGCTGGAGGCGGGCGGCCGCCTCTATCCCGCCAAGGACGCCGTGATGACGCCGGAGATGTTCCGCGCCGGATATCCCGACTGGCAAAAGGTCGCCGCCTTGCGTGATCCGAGAATACGATCCGATTTCTGGCGGCGCGTGACGGGAGAGCCGGCATGAGCGCGAAAAACATCCTCGTGCTCGGCGCCGTCTCGGCGATCGCCCAAGCCTATGCCCGGCAGCGGGCACCGAGCGGCGCGCGCTTTTTGCTGGTCGGCCGCGACGCCGCCCGGCTCGCGCCGATCGCCTCGGACCTCGTTGCCCGCGGTGCGGCGGGGGCCGACACGGCGGTGGCGGATCTCGCCGAGACCGACGCGATCGAGACCCGGCTCGCCGAGTGGCGCCAAAATTTCGGCGCGCCCGACGAGGTGTTGATCGCCTATGGCGCGCTCGGCGATCAGGCCGAGAGCGAAAAGAACCTCGACATCGCGCGAAAAGCGATCGAGGTCGGCTTCACCAGCGTCGCGATGTGGGTGCTGGCGCTCCTGAAGGCGCGCGCGCCCGACGCGCCGCTGACGCTCGCGGTGATCGGCTCGGTCGCCGGCGACCGCGGCCGCGCCAGCAACTTCGTCTACGGCGCCGCCAAGGGCGGGCTCGACCGCTTCCTCGAGGGCGTGACGCACGCGAACGCCGGCACGCCGGTGCACGTCGTCACGGTGAAGCCCGGCTTCGTCGACACGCCGATGACCGACGGTTTGCCGAAGGGCCCGCTGTTCGCGTCGCCCGACCGCGTCGCCGCCGACATCGTCAGCGCGATCGAGAAGCGGCGCCGGGTGGTCTACACGCCGTGGTTCTGGTTCGTCATCATGACGATCATCCGCCACCTGCCGTGGTTCGTGTTTCGGCGGATGAAGATCTGATCGTCAGATCGAGAGCATGAAGGCGAGGCCGATCACCGCGCCCATGAGAAGGCTGGTGCGGTCCTTCAGCGCGAACACCACCGGGTCGTCGTCCAGCTCGGTGCGGTGGGCGAGCAGCCAGATCCGCATCAGCCACAGCGTCATCAGCGCCGGCACCGCATAGAGCCAGGCGAGGTGGTCGTAGAAGCCGGACGGCGCCGCGTCGTTGGCGAGATAGAGCAGCATCACCACGATCGAGCCGAGCCCGGTGCCGACGCCGAAGGCGAGCGTCAGCGGCCAGTCGGTGCCGCGATAGCCGCGCCCGGCGATGTCGGCGCCGCTCGCCACCGCCCGCATCACCTCGACGTGCCGCTTGGCGAGCGCGAGCGACACGAAGAACGCCAGCGCGAACGACAACAGCCAGGGCGACTGCGGCTGGCCGAGCACCGCCGCGCCCATCGCGACGCGTAGCGTGAACAGCGTGCCGATCACCGCGACGTCGGTCAGTGGCAACCGCTTGAGGCCGAACGAGTAGGCGGTGGTGAGCACCAGATAACAGGCGAGCAGGGCCGCGAACGGCGGCGACAGCACGAGCGCGATCGCGAGCGCCAGGAAAATCATCAGCGGTGCGGCGACCAGCCCCAGCTCGAGCCTGAGCGTGCCGGCGGCGAACGGGCGCAAGCGCTTGGTCGGGTGCTGCCGGTCGGCGGCGAGGTCGGCGAGATCGTTGAGGAGATAGGTGCCCGAGGCGAGCACCGACAAAAGCAAGAAGCCCAGCACCGCCGCGGCGATCTTGCCCGGATGGGTGAAATCGTGGCCGACGAACAGCGGCACGAACAGCAGCATGTTCTTCGACCACTGGTGCATCCGCAGCGCCCGCATCCACGGCATCAGGCCGGGGCGCGGACGCGACAGCTCGGCCAGCACCGGCGTGCCGCAGGCGGCGACCCGGTCGGCGACCACGCGGGCGACGTCGCACAGCACCGCGCCCTTCGCGGCCGCGAACAGCGGTAGGTCGGCCGGGCTGTCGCCGGCATAGAGGAAGCCGTCCGGAAAGTGCGCGCGCAGATGCGCGAGCTTGGTCTCGCCTTTGAGATTGTCGACCCCGTCGCTGCCGATCGCGCTGTCGAACAGGCCGAGCGCGGCGGCGATGCCGTCGGCGATGCTCTGGTCGGCGGCGGTGACGAGATGCACCGGCCGGCCCCGCGCGCGCTCGGTGCGGATCAGCTCGATCAGCGCCTCGCGGCACGGCAGGCCGTCGAAGTCGAGCGCGCCGTGGGCGGCGAGCCGCCGCTTGAAGGCGGCGCGGTCGCGGATGCAGGCGAGCGACGCGACGGCGGCCAAGGGATCGCGGAACAGCACGCGGCTGAAGGTCTCCACCAGCGAATCGGTCAGCAGGAGCGTGCCGTCGAGATCGACCACCAGCGGGAGTGTCGTGTCGGCGTCGAGCCCGTCGTCGGGCAGGGCGGCGGGCGGGGTGGAGGGCAGGGGCTGGTGCAAAGGAGAGGTCCTGACGCGCGTGTCCGGGGGCTTCCGCCGTAGTCATTCCGCGGTACCCTACACTCGTCCCATCGGCAAGGCTTTGCCGCAACCGTCGCGCGCAACCGCGGGCGGCGTGCCGGTGGGCCCGATCGCGCAGCCGAGCGTCGTCACCGAACCCGTGTCACCGAACTGTCGTGAAAGCCGTGCAAGCGGAGCGGTGGCCGGCCGGGGCGCGAGGCCGGTCCAAGGACACAGAACCGGACAGGAGTGCGACATGGACGACCGCAAGGGGCAGGACTGGCTCGCCGCCGAGCTCGCCGACACCATCGACGAGGACTACGAGCTGGAGCTGTCGGAGCCCGCCCTCTCGCTGGAAATCCGCGAGATCTACAAGAAGATGCGGCCGCCTGCGATCGACCGGCGGACCTATTTCCACGAGCTGATCCGGCTGCAGTGCGAGCTGATCAAGCTGCAGGACTGGGTGGTGCACACCAAGTCGAAGCTGGTGGTGATCTTCGAGGGGCGCGACGCCGCCGGCAAGGGCGGGGTGATCAAGCGCATCACCCAGCGGCTCAATCCGCGGGTCTGCCGGGTGGTGGCCCTACCGGCCCCGACCGAGCGCGAAAAAACGCAGTGGTATTTTCAGCGCTACGTGCCGCATCTGCCGGCCGGTGGCGAGATCGTGCTGTTCGACCGCTCCTGGTACAACCGCGCCGGCGTCGAGCGGGTGATGGGGTTCGCCAGCCCGGACCAGGTCGAGCAGTTCTTTCGCGATGTGCCGGATTTCGAGCGGATGCTGGTGCGCTCCGGCATCACGCTGGTGAAGTATTGGTTTTCGATCACCGACGAGGAGCAGCAGTTCCGCTTCCTCATCCGCATCCACGACCCGATGAAGCAGTGGAAGCTCTCGCCGATGGACCTGCAGTCGCGGGTCAAGTGGGAGGACTACACCAAGGCCAAGGAGGAGATGTTCGCGCGCACGAACATCCCCGAGGCGCGCTGGTTCATCGTCGAGGGCAACGACAAGAAGCGGGCCCGGCTCAACTGCATCGATCATCTCCTCGCGCAGATGCCCTACGAGGAGGTGCCGCACGAGCACATCGCGTTGCCGGAGCGGGTGTTCAACCCCGACTACGAGCGCCAGGTGCTGCCGGCCGAGTTCTACGTGCCGGAGAAATATTGAGGCGGCCGCCCGTTTTCGGCAAACCGACGACAAAAGAAGAAGGCACGCCCGGCGGGCGGCCGGACGTGCCTTCGTTCAAAGCGGTCGCGAGACGCTGCGATCAGCAAAAGCTGTAATCGGCCCGATAGGCGCCGGCGACCGGGCAGTTGCTGCGGCCCCAGCCCCATCCGCTGCGATAGGCCGGCGCATAGGCGTAGCCGGCGTATCCGGGATAGGCGTAGCCGCCGTAACCGACGGGCGCATAGCCGTAGGACGGCGCATACCCGTATCCGTAAGCCGGCGCCGGGGCGTAGGCGTATCCCGGCGCGTAGCCGTATCCGTAGCCGCCGTAATAGGCGTTGGCGCGGGCATTGGCCGCCGCTGCGCCGACGATCGCTCCCGCCACCAGGCCGAACCCGGCCGCCGCGAGATAGCGCCCGCTGCGGGCTTCTGCCGCCGATGTGGTCACGGCCAGCGCGCCGGCCAGAGAGAGCGCGGCGATCGTCTTGGTGGTCACGTATCTCATGACGAGCTCCTGGGTCCTTGCGGTGGGCCGGGCGCGGGCGAGCCCGCACGGGCGGGCCCGCATGTGCGATGTCCGGGCAATGCCGCCGCTCCTCGTGCGTTCCTTCACGTCCGCGTGCGGACCCTGGTGCTCCGGTCGCACGGCGCGCGGGCGGTCAGCCCTCCCCGCTGCGCCGGCCGATATAGGTGGTCGGCACCGCGGTGGTGTATTTCAGCTCCTCCATCGCGATCGCCGAGGAGACGTCGGCGAGCTCCACCCGCTCGATCATCCGCTTGTAGACGTCGTCGTAGGCGTCGATGTCGGGCACCACGATGCGCAAGAGATAGTCGACGTCGCCGGTGAGCCGCCACGCCTCGACGATCTCCGGCACGTCGGCGATCAGCTTGCGGAACGCGTCGACCCAGTCGTGCGCGTGGCGGGTGGTGCGCACCGAGACGAACAGCGTCATCGGCACGTTCACCTTGCGGCGGTCGACCAGCGCCACCCGGCGGCGCACCACCCCCAAATCCTCGAGCTTCTTGATGCGCCGCCAGCACGGCGCGGCGCTGAGGCCGACGCGGTCGGCGATCTCGGCGATCGGCAGCGTGGCGTCGGCCTGGAGGAGATCGAGGATCTTCTGGTCGATGCGGTCCATGCGCCGGGGCCTTTCGGTTGCCGATTTCTCGGGGTGGCAGGTTCGAGCAATTCGATTTCTCTATTTGCCACATAAAGGAAAGTCGGTCGCTCCTTTTCCGCAAAAGACCAATGAATTGGCGACCGTCGTGCGCGCGCTTTTGCCTAGACTCGCGGTCACTGGACACCATCGGATTGCGAGGAGGACGTGTCGTGCGCACCATCGGGCTGATCGGCGGCATGAGCTGGGAGAGCACGCAGGGCTATTACCGGCGGATCAACGAGCAGGTGCGCGAGCGCCGCGGCGGGTTGCGCTCGGCCGACATTCTGATGCGCTCGGTCGATTTCGAGGAGGTCGCCGCCCTGCAGCGCGCCGGCGACTGGGACGGCGCCGGCAGGATGCTGGCGGGGATCGCGAAAAACCTGGAGCAGGGCGGGGCGGGCTGCGTGCTGATCTGCACCAACACGATGCACAAGGTGGCGGATGCGGTCGAGCGGGCGATCGGCGTGCCGCTCGTTCACATCGTCGACGCGACCGCCGAAGGGTTGCGCAGGGCCGGCGCGAAAAAGCCGCTGCTGCTCGCCACCCGCTTCACGATGGAGGAGGCGTTCTATCGCGGGCGGATGCGCGAGCGCTACGGCATCGAGGCGCTGGTGCCGGAGACGGACGACCGCGCGATGCTGCACCACGTGATCTTCGACGAGCTGTGCCGCGGCGTGGTGGAGGAGAGTTCGCGTGAAAAATTCCGCACCGTGATCGCACGGGGAAGAGAGCAAGGGGCGGATTCGGTGATCCTCGGTTGCACCGAGATCGGCATGCTGATCGGTGCTGCGGACAGCGTGCTGCCGGTGTTCGATTCGACGCTGCTGCACGCCGATGCCGCGGTCGATTTCGCGCTCGCCGAAAAGGCCGCCGCGGCCTGACGGCGCAGAGCAGGGCGCATCGCAGGGCGCAGGGCAGGGTGGCACAGGGCAGGGTGGCGCAGGGTGAGGTGGCGCAAGCCGGGGGGCCGGCTTGCCTCGGCGCCCGCGCTGCCTCACTCTGCGAGCATGACCCCCGAACGCTATCCTTCGCTCGCCCATTGGGGCGCCTTCACCGCCCTGGTCGAGAACGGAAAGGTCGTCCGCTGCGAGGCGTTCGACCGCGACCCGGCGCCGAGCCCGCTGCTCGCCTCCATTCCCGCGATGGTCCACTCGCCGCTGCGTGTGGAAAGGCCCGCGGTGCGCGACGGCTGGCGCGAGGGAAAGCCGCGCACGGGCCACGACGCCTTCCACGAGGTGTCGTGGGACGAGGCGCTCGACCTCGTGGCAAGCGAGATCGCGCGGGTGCGCGAAAAACACGGCCCGACCGGCATTTTCGGCGGATCCTATGGCTGGTCGTCCGCGGGCCGCGTGCATCACGCCCGCACGCTGGTGCGGCGGTTTCTGTTTCTCGGCGGCGGCTGTGTCGATCAGCTGAGCAACTACTCGTTCGGCGCCGCGCAGTTTCTGCTGCCGCACGTGATCGGCACGTTTCAGCCGGTCGCCGGCCGGGTCACCGACTGGCCGAGCCTGTTGAAGCACACCCGCACGATCGTCGCCTTCGGCGGGCTCGCGCCGAAGAACGCGCAGGTCGGCTCCGGCGGCGTCGGCGCCCACGTGCTCGAGCAATGGCTCCGCCGCGCCCGCGCGGCCGGCATCCGCATCGTCAATGTGAGCCCGCTGAAGTCCGACGTGCCGGATTTCTGTGATGCCGAATGGGTGCCGGTCCGCCCCAACACCGACACCGCCTCGATGCTCGGCATGGCGCACACGCTGCTGACCGAGGGGTTGCACGACCAAGACTTCGTCACGAGCCACTGCTCCGGCTTCGACACGTTTGCCGATTATCTGATCGGGCGTGCGGACGGCGTGGAGAAATCGGCCGGATGGGCCGAGAGCATCTGCGGCGTGCCGGCAGAGACGATCCGCGATCTCGCCCGCCGGTCGGCGGCGGCACCGACCTATCTCACCGCCGCGTGGTCGCTGCAGCGGGCGGAGCACGGCGAGCAGCCGTTCTGGGCGCTGATCGCGCTCGCCGCGATGCTCGGCGGCATCGGCAGGCCGGGCGAGGGGTTCGGCTTCGGCCATGGCTCGATGCACGGCACCGGCGTTCCGCGCGTGCCCTTGCCCGGTCCGGACACGCCGCTTCCCAAAAACCCGGCGAGCTGCACGATCCCGGTCGCCCGCATCGCCGACATGCTGCTCGATCCCGGTGGCGCGTACGACTTCAACGGCAAGACCTACACGTATCCCGATGTGCGGCTGGTCTATTGGGCCGGCGGCAATCCGTTCCACCACCATCAGGATCTCTCGCGGCTCGAGCGCGCCTGGCAAAAACCCGAGACGGTGATCGTGCACGAGCCGTGGTGGACGCCGACCGCGCGCCGCGCCGACATCGTGCTGCCGGCGACCACCGCGCTCGAGCGCAACGACGTCGGCGGCTCGTCGCGCGACCCGTACGTCTTCGCCATGCACCGGGCGATCGCCCCGGTCGGCGAGGCGCGCAACGACCGCGACATTTTTGCCGGGCTCGCCGACCGGCTCGGCTACGGCGACGCCTATACCGAAGGGCTCGACGAGATGGACTGCTGCCGTCTGGTCTACGAGCGCTTGCGCGAGGCCGCGGCCGCCCGCGCGGTGGAGCTGCCGGCGTTCCAGCAATTCTGGGCGGAGGGTTTCGTCGCGCTGCCGAAGCCGGACGAGGACTTCGTGCTGTTCGAGGCGTTTCGCCGCGATCCGGAAAAGCATCGGCTCGCCACGCCGAGCGGCAAGATCGAGATCGTCTCCGCGACGGTCGCGGGTTTCGGCTACGACGACGCCCCGGCGCATCCGGCCTGGCTGCCGCCGCAGGAATGGCTCGGCGCCGCGGGGGCGGAGCGCTTTCCGCTGCATCTGATCACCCACCAGCCGGCGCGCCGCCTGCACAGCCAGGCCGATCCGGGACCGGTGTCGCAGGCCGGCAAGGTGGCGGGGCGCGAGCCGGTTCGGCTGTCGCCACGCGATGCGGCTGCGCGAAATCTGTCCGACGGCGACCTCGTGCGGGTGTTCAACGACCGCGGCGCCTGCCTCGCCGGAGTGGTGATCGATTCGGGGGTGCGCGAGGGCGTCGCGGTGATCGCGACCGGCGCGTGGTTCGACCGTGCCGAGCAGAACGGGGCGCTCGAGGTATCGGGCAACCCGAACGTCCTCACCCGCGACGTCGGCACCTCGCGGCTGGCGCAGGGGTCGAGCGCGCAGAGCACATTGGTGGAGGTCGAGCGATTTGTCGGCAGGCTACCCGCATCGCGCGTGCTGGCGCCGCCCGCGTTCGCCCGGACCGAGGCCCCGGCGCGGGCGTGAAACACCGGTTCCGCCTGCGTTTTCCCCGTTTCGTCGCGCCCGGCCGGGCGGCCGGGCAGGGCGCGCCGTTCGCATGCAGATTCGAAGCCAGTTTGTAACTGACTGAATCAAAACGTGTTTGAACAACCCGCTTTTGCCGTCGCGGCGATCGTTGCGGCATGTTAGGGAAACGCATCGTAACGGGACGAGGGGTTCGGTAACCATGAGCGGGGGCTCGCGGGACGGCGCGACTGGCGCAAACGAACGGCTGCGGGTCGGCGTGATCGGCGTCGGCGTGATGGGCTGCAATCATGCGCGCGTGCTGGCGGGTTTGCCGAACGTGGAGCTGATCGGCGTCGCCGATCCCAATGTCGGGCAGACCGAGTTCGTCGGCCGCACGCTCGGCTGCGAGACCTTTCCGGACACCGAGACGCTGCTCGATTTCGGCGTCGACGCCGTCACCATCGCGGCGCCCACCCATCTGCATCGCGACGTCGCGCTCGCCTGCATCCGCCGCGGCGTCCATGTGATGGTCGAGAAGCCGATCGCCTCGACGATCGAGCAGGGCCACGAGATCATCGATGCGGCGCGTCGCGCCGGCGTCACCTTGATGGTCGGCCATGTCGAGCGCTTCAATCCCGCCGCCCGCGCGGTGAAGGAGGCGATCCGCAACGAGGAGATTCTGTCGATCGGCATCACCCGGGTCGGGCCGTTCCCGCCGCGGATGTCGAATGTCGGCATCGTCATCGATCTCGCCGTGCACGACATCGATCTGGTGCGCTGGTTCACCGGCTCCGACATCGTCGAGGTGCAGTCGCAGCTCTCCAGCGCCAAGGCCGAGCGCGAGGACATCGCGCTGCTGCAGTTCCGCACCGCCTCCGGCGTGCTCGCCCACATCAACACCAATTGGCTGACGCCCTTCAAGGCGCGCACCGTCCAGATCGCCACCAAGCGCAAATACCTCACCGGCGATCTCCTCACCCGGCAGGTGAGCGAGTGCTTCGGCTTCCAGCCGGACGGCAGCTACTCGATGCGCCATCTGCCGGTCGCCCACGAGGAGCCGCTGCGCGCCGAGCTCGGCGCCTTTCTCGATGCGGTCCGCAACGGCACCAAGCCGGCGGTCGGCGGCGAGGAGGGCGTGGCGAGCCTTGAGATCGCGATGCAGTGCCTCGCCGGCGGCATCGCCGCGCCGGCGCGTCCCGCGCGCAAGCCGCGCGCGATCGCGAGCTGATCCCGACGGCGCCACACCGCGACCTCCTCCGGGCGCCGCCGAAGGCGGCGTGCCGCGAGGCGAGGCTCGCGCATCGCCGTCCGCACGACCTTCCGTATCGACTTTCGAGAACAGCCATGACCGAGCACGCTCGACTGCAGCCGCAGCCGATTCCCTTCATCGATGTCGCGGCGCAACGCCGGGCCATGGGCGAGAAGCTGGACCAGGCTTTGGCGCGGGTGACCGGGCACTGCCAGTTCATCCTCGGCCCCGAGGTGCGCGAGCTGGAGAGCGAGCTCGCCGCCTTCTGCGGCGCCAAGCGCACCGTCACCTGCGCGAGCGGCACCGACGCCCTCTCGCTCGTGCTGATGGCCCACCGGATCGGGCCGGGCGACGCGGTGATCTGCCCCTCCTTCACCTTCTGCGCGACCGCCGAGGTGGTGGCGTTGCATCGCGCCACACCCGTGTTTGCCGACATCGACGAGGGCACCTTCAACATCTCGGTCGAGAGCGCGGCGCAGGCGGTCGAGACCGCCAAGAAGCAAGGACTCACGCCGCGGGCGATCATTCCGGTCGACCTGTTCGGCCTGCCGGCCGATCACGCGGCGATCGCCGCGCTCGCCAAAGCCGAAGGCCTGTTCGTGCTGGACGACGCCGCGCAAGGGTTCGGCGGCACCTATCGGGGCAAGCGGCTCGGCGGCACCGGGCTCGCGACCGCGACGGCGACCAGCTTCTTTCCGGCAAAGCCGCTCGGCTGCTACGGCGACGGCGGCGCCATCTTCACCGACGACGACGAGCTTGCCGCGACGCTGATCAGCCTGCGGGTGCACGGCCACGGCGCCGACAAGTACGACAATGTCCGCATCGGCCTCACCTCGCGCCTCGACACGCTGCAGGCCGCCGTGCTGCGTGAGAAGCTGACGCTCTTCCCGGACGAGATTCTTTCGCGTGACCGGGGGGCGGCGCGCTATGCCGAGGGGCTGAAGGACGTGGTGACGGTGCCGTCGGTGCCGGAGGGTTATTCCTCGGTGTGGGCGCAGTACACCATCCGCATTCCGGCGGGGACGCGCGAGAAATTCGCCGCGGCGCTGAAGGCCGAGGGCGTGCCGACCGCGATCTACTACCCGATCCCGCTGCACCGGCAGGTCGCCTACAAGGATTTTCCCTCCGCCGGCAACGGCCTGCCGGTGTCCGACCGCGTCGCCGACGAGGTGATCAGCCTGCCGATGCACGCCTATCTCGACGCGCCGACCCAGGACCGGGTGATCGACGCCGTACGCCGCGCCGTGAAAGGGTGATCGGAGCCGCGTAATCGGCTATCGGTCGTTCCGGGGCGCGCGGGAGAGCCTCCAGTCCATCGGCCTCATGCCGAGGAGCGGCCGCAGGCCGCGTCTCGAACCATGGGCCGCCCCGGCCCTTCGAGACGGCCGCTTTGCGGCCTCCTCGGGGTGATACCAGCGGCGGGAAACTATGACCTCATCCTGAGGGTCGCCGAA
>NZ_AKZI01000030.1 GCF_000293785.1 Rhodovulum sp. PH10
GCCCTTCGAGACGCACTCCTGCGGAGTGCTCCTCAGGACGAGGTCGGACTCTGTCACCGTTGGTATAAAGCTCTGTCGCCGTCGGTGCGATCAGACGCCTTCGGACACCTTGCGGCGCTCTTCCTTCTTGCGATCGTTGGGGTCGAGGATCTTCTTGCGCAGCCGGATCGACTTTGGCGTCACCTCGACCAGCTCGTCGTCGGCGATGTAGGCGAGCGCCTTCTCGAGCGACATCTTCAAGGGCGGCGTCAGGCGGACCGCCTCGTCCTTGGACGTGGTGCGGATATTGGTGAGCTTCTTGCCCTTGATGACATTGACCTCGAGGTCGTTGTCGCGGGTGTGCTCGCCGACGATCATGCCCTGGTAGACCTTCCAGCCGGGCTCGACCATCATCGGGCCGCGGTCCTCCAGGTTCCACAGCGCGTAGGCGACCGCTTCGCCCGCGTCGGTGGAGATCAGCACGCCGGTACGCCGGCCCTGCAGCTCGCCCTTGTAGGGCGCATAGCCGTGAAACAGGCGGTTCATCACCGCGGTGCCGCGGCTGTCGGTCAGAAGCTCGCCCTGGTAGCCGATCAGGCCGCGGGTCGGGGCATAGAAGACGAGCCGGGTGCGGCCGCCGCCGGACGGCCGCATCTCGATCATCTCGGCCTTGCGCTCCGACATTTTCTGCACGACGACGCCCGAATACTGCTCGTCGACGTCGATCACCACCTCCTCGATCGGCTCCGACAGCTCGCCCGAGGTCTCGTCGCGGTTCAGCAGCACCCTCGGGCGCGACACCGACAGCTCGTAGCCCTCGCGGCGCATGGTCTCGATCAGAATGCCGAGCTGCAGCTCGCCGCGGCCGGCGACCTCCATGGAATCCTTCTCGGTCGATTCCGTCACCTTCAGCGCCACGTTCCCTTCGGCCTCGCGCAAAAGGCGGTCGCGGATCATGCGGCCGGTCACCTTGTCGCCCTCGGTGCCGGCGAGCGGCGAATCGTTGACGCGGAAGGTCATCGAGAGGGTCGGCGGGTCGATCGGCTGGGCCGGCAGCGGCTCGGTCACCTCGGGCGCGCAGATGGTGTGGGCGACGGTCGCCTCGGGCAGGCCCGCGACCGACACGATGTCGCCCGCCACCGCCTCGTCGATCGGCTGGCGCTCCAGGCCGCGGAACGCCAAGACCTTGGAGATGCGGCCGGTCTCGACCACCTTGCCGTTCCGGTCGAGCACCTTTGCCGGCTGGTTCGGCTTGATCGAGCCCGAGGTGATGCGGCCGGTGACGATGCGGCCGAGATAGGGGTTCGATTCGAGGATGGTGCCGAGCAGGCGGAACGGCCCGTGCTCGATGGTCGGCTCCGGCACGTGCTTCAGCACGAGGTCGAGCAGCGGCGCCATCGAATCCTTCGGGCCCTCGAGGCTCGGGGCCATCCAGCCTTCCTTGGCGGAGCCGTAGAGGACCGGGAAGTCGAGCTGCTCCTCGCTGGCGTCGAGCGCGGCGAAGAGGTCGAACACCTCGCTCGCCACCACGTCGGGGCGCGCGTCCGAGCGGTCGACCTTGTTGATCGCGACGATCGGCTTCAGCCCGATCTTCAGCGCCTTCGACACCACGAACTTGGTCTGCGGCAGCGGCCCCTCGGCGGCGTCGACCAGCACGATCGCGCCGTCCACCATGTTGAGGATGCGCTCCACCTCGCCGCCGAAATCGGCGTGCCCGGGAGTGTCGACGATGTTGATGCGGACGTCCTTCCAGACGATCGAGGTCGCCTTGGCCAGGATGGTGATCCCGCGCTCGCGCTCGAGGTCGTTGGAGTCCATTGCGCGCTCGGCGACGCGCTGGTTCTCGCGGAACATCCCCGATTGCTGGAGCAGCCGGTCGACCAGGGTGGTTTTACCGTGGTCGACATGGGCGATGATGGCGACGTTGCGCAGCGACATGGAGGTCCTTCGGGAACACGAAAAGCGGGCCTCCGGGGCCCGCGTGCCGGTCGGCCGGAAGGTTGTCGAGGCGGCCTCAGACGAGATACGCGCGCAAGCCCTTTCGGGCCGCGCCGTCCGATCGAGCGCTTCCGGTCCAGCGTGGTTCTACACGCTGGACCGCCGCGCGCAAGCGCGACGCCGGTTTCGCGGGGCTTCGTCACGCACAGTTCATGGAACGGCCACGGTTCCGCCCGAACCCGCTACCGCTGCGCGAGGGCCGGCCGCGGCGGGCCGGCCGGCGTCAGGCGGGGCGGCTCGGGTCCTCGCCGGCGGCCACCGCCTGGCGCAGCTCGATCCGCTCGCGGTTCGGCACCGCGAGCAGGTCGGCGACCCGCCACATCACATTGTCCTCGAACTCGCTGACATTGCCGTCGACGAAGGCGACCTCCCACATCATCGCCACCACCTTGCGGCGGCCCTCGTCGTCGAGCGTGCGCATCAGGAGGCTGGTGAACTGGTAGAAGTCGACCGCGTTCTGGTCGGCCGCCACCGCGGCGTCGATCAGCGCGTCGGTGTCGTCGTCGTCGAGCGCGAAGCGGGTCTTCAGCACCGCGTGCAGCTTGTCGCGCTCGGCGTCCGAGAGATTCGAGTCGAGCGTCGCGACGTGCACCATCAGGGCGGCGGCGGCGAGCCGGTAGTCGTCCGCCTCGAAGCGGGCGGGATGCTTGCTGCCGTCCGTCAGCGCGGCGAAGAAGGATTTCAGGTCGTCGAACATGCGGTCGTGCTCCGGGCTCGGTCGGGGGGCCGGGATCGTCTTTCGGCCGGAAAAATCGGACGAGAGCGTACGGGCCACGGCAGGGACGACGACGATCGACCCCGCGCCGCGCCCGCGTCGCGCGAAAAGCGAACTCTCGATAGCGCATGTAGGGAGCGAACGACACCCGTCGAGGGGGCGATCGGTCACGGTTGCGCGCCCGGCTCACCGCGGCGGCTCACCGCGGCGGCTCACCGTACCGGCTCGTCGCCCTGGTTCACCGCACCGGCTCGCCGCGCCGGACCGCTTCCGCGAGCAGAGCGAGGTTGTTGTGCACGTAGAGATTGTTCGGATCGAGCTTCTGGGCGGTCAGCAGCGTCTCGCGGGCGCGGGCGAAATCGCCGCGCAGAATGTAGGAGTAGCCGATATTGTTGAGAACCGCCGGGCCGCGGCCGACCAGCGCGACGATCTGGCCGTAGGCGCGGTCGGCGAGGTCGAACCGCTTCAGCCGGTCGTAGGAGGCGGCGAGGCAGAGCCAGGCATTGGCGTCGCGCGGCGCGGTCTCCACCGCCTTGCGGCAGTGGCGCTCGGAAAGCCCGTAATTGCCCTGGCGGAACTGCTCGCGGCCGACGCTGAGATCGTCGTGCGGGGCGCTCGGGGTCGGATTGTCGGTGAGGAGATTCGGCGGCGCGCCGGTGTTGGCGGGCGTCAGGTCGGGCAGCGCGGGCGCGAGCGCCGATGCCGGCACCGAGCCGGTGACGTCCTCCGCCGCCTTGCCGCCGGACAGGTCCGGCAGCGAGGTGGTGGTGGTCTCGCACCCCGCGAGCCACATCAGGCCGGCGACCGCGACGAAGGCAAAACGCTCGATCTTCACGCTCATCATACGCTCGCGACCGGTGGGGCCGGCGCGCGGAGGGCAGAGCCGCCGCTCGGACGCACGTCCAGTGTCGTGTCCCGAGCCTAGGAAACGACGGTTAATTTTTTGCTGGCGGGAGGAATGCATACCAAGTCGCCGGAGTGTCCTCGCCGACCCTCGCACCGGACGACGGCCGCATGAAACCACCGTCCGGTGCCCGGCGGAAACGCTTCATAAACCACGAAATCACGCTCTCGTTTTCACGTCCCGCAAACCGAAAGCGGTTCACTCATTCATCACCCTCGCCGTTCCTATAGTCCGTGTCGGAGTATGCGTTACGGGCTAGCGGCAGGGACGAACCGTGCGAAGCAGCACCCTCATCATGATCGCGGTGGCGGCGGTGTTCGGTCTCGCCGCCGTGTTCGCGACGCGGACGTGGCTCGCCAGCCAGCAGCAGGCGCGCGCGCCGAGCGTGGTGACCACCGAGGCGAAGCCGGTCTCGACCCGCAGCGTCGTGGTGGCCACGCGGCCGCTGCGGTTCGGCAACGAGCTGACCCCGCAGGTGCTGCGCGAGGTGCCGTGGCCGGACGGCGCGGTGCCGCCCGGCGCGTTCATGCGCATCGGCGACCTGCTCGGATCGGGCAAGCGCGTGGTGCTGACCGCGATCGAGACCAACGAGCCGGTGCTGGCGATGAAGATCACCGGGCCGGGCCAGCGGGCGACGCTGTCGGCGCTGGTCGAGCCCGGCATGAAGGCGGTGACCATCCGCGTCAACGACGTCGACGGCGTCGGCGGCTTCGTGCTGCCGGGCGATCACGTCGACGTGGTGCTGACCCGCCAGGTCGAGGGAGAGGGCGCCACGACCCAGGTGCTCTTGCAGGACGTGCGGGTGCTGGCGGTCGACCAGATGGCGGACGAGCGCGCCGCCAATCCGGTGGTGCCGAAGGCGGTGACGCTCGAGGTCGACACCCAGGCCGGGCAGAAGCTGAGCCTCGCCGGCTCGATCGGCACGCTGTCGCTCCTCTTGCGCAAGGCCGGCGAGACCACCGGCACCAAGGCCACGCGGGTGACCGTGAAGGATCTGATCAGCGAGTTTCTCGGGCCGACGCCGCACAGCACCACCCGCACGGTGGTGGTGAGGCGCGGCACCGACAAGCAGGACTATGCCGTGCCGCAGGAGAATGCCGTCGCGGCATCGGCCGACGCGGCACGGTGAGGACGGCGTCCGCGCGCCGGGGGAAGCGAGCGGACGACCGACGTCAGGACGACACAGTGGGGATGCGGACGATGGACGGGGATCGAGACAGAAGCCGCACGAACGGGCCGCCGTCGTCGCCGATGGCCGCACGACGGAGAGTCTTTACGCGTCGCGCGCGACATCCCGGCAGGCGATGGCTCGCCGTGGTGGTCGCGCCGCTGGTGCTGCTCGCCGCCGCGCTGCTGCCCGGCCTGCCGCTCGGCGCCGGCGCCGCCCAGGCGCAGACGGTGATCAAGCTCGGCGCGTCGCGCACCTCGGCGGTGACGGTCCCGTCCGGAAAGTCGCAGGACGTGCGGGCCGACCTGCCGTTCGTCGAGGTCGCGATCGGCGACGCCGAGATCGCCGACGTCAATCCGCTGACCGATCACACGCTGTCGATCCTCGGCAAGAAGATCGGCACCACCCGCGTCTCGGTCTATGGCGAGGGCCGCAAGCTGGTCGGCGTGTTCGACGTCGAGGTCTCCTACGACACCTCGGCGCTGGCGACCGAGCTCGGCCGCCGCTTCCCGAATTCGCGCTTCCGCGTCTCCAGCGTCAATGGCCGCATTCTCTTGGGCGGCACGGCCTCGGACGGAATCGCGCTCGACGAGGCCCTTTCGATCGCCCGCCAGTTCGGGCCGGAGGTGATCAATGCGGTGAAGGTGAACGCGCCCCAGCAGGTGCTGCTCGAGGTGCGCTTCGTCGAGGCGTCGCGCTCGGCCGGCCGCGAGCTCGGCGTGCAGTGGAACGCCTGGAGCAAGAACGGTCGTTTCACCGGAAACGTGGGCAACGGCACCTCGCAGCTCCCGATCAGCCAGGCGATCGGGACGACGGCCGCCGGCGTCCTCGGCACCGCGACGCCGCCGTTCGGCTTCCTGGTCGGCTCGCTGATCAGCAACGGGATGCAGATCGACGTCGCCCTCAACGCGCTCGAGGAGCGCGGGCTGATCCGCCAGCTCGCCGAGCCGAACCTCGTCGCGCTGTCCGGCGAGACCGCGAATTTTCTCGCCGGCGGCGAGTACCCGATCCCCGCGGCGGGCACGCTCGGCCAGATCTCGGTCGAGTACAAGAAATACGGCGTCGGCCTCGCCTTCACCCCGACGGTCTTGGCGGGTGGCGTCATCAACCTGAAGATCGAGCCCGAGGTGAGCGAGATCGATCCGACCGTGACCGTGTCGATCGCCAACGGCCTGTCGGTACCGGCGCTGACCGTGCGCAAGGCCTCGACCACGCTCGAGCTGCGCGACGGCCAGAGCTTCGTGCTCGCCGGCTTGCTGCAGAACAAATCCAAGACCCAGCAGCAGCAGCTTCCCTGGCTCGGCGACGTGCCGGTGCTCGGCACGCTGTTCTCCTCGAAGAGCTATCAGAAGAACGAGTCGGACCTCGTGATCATCGTCACGCCGCGGCTCGCGCGTCCGGCCCGTCCGGGCGACCCGATCCGCACGCCGCTCGACAACACGCTCGCCGCCAACGACCTCGACTTCTTCCTCGGCGGCAAGGCCGAGCTCGACCGCCGCCCGGCGGTGCGCGGCGAGACCGCGGCGCTGCGGCCCTATACCGGGCACATGCTCGAGCTCGCCCCCGGAGGCGCCAATGTCGCTTTTCAGTGATCGCCGCTTCGCCCGTCCGCTCGCCGGCGCCGTGCTGCTCGCGGCGCTGCTCGCCGGCTGCTCGGACCTCTATTACGACCGCCGCGAGACGATCGCTTTCGGTGCCGCCGACGCGGTGGCGAGCAATGTCGCGATCCACACCGCCGATCCGTGGCCGCCTTATGCCGCCGACCGCAACCTGCCGACCCGCGGCACCTCGGTGGCGATCGCCACCGAGCTCTATCGCCGCGGCAAGGTGACCAAGCCGGTCGGGCTGCGGACCGCCGGCGACGCCTCCTCCAAGATGCCGGACGCCGCGCCGACCACCGCGGCGCAGACCTCCGGCGGCGAAACCCTGCCCAAGCAATGACCGCTTCCTCGGAGGCCATGCCGTCAGCCACCACGTGATCCGAAATGCTCAGTCCAAAGCCGAAGCCCAAGACCAAGGTCGCCGCCTCCACCACCCGGGTGGTGGTGGTCACCGCCGATCCCGAGTTCGAGCAGGTGGTGACGGAGACCTTCCGCGCCGCGCCCCAGGTCGATCTCACGCTGCTGTCCGGCAGCGTCGAGGCGCATGCCGAGGCGGTGGTCGCGGCCGGCGCGACGGTGGTGGTGGCCGACCTGCACACCGCGACCACGGAGGAGATGGCGGCGCTGCAGGCGCTCGTCACCAGCCTCGACGGCTGGCCGCCGGTGGTCGCGGTGACGGATGCCTTCGACAAGGACTTGATGCGCCAGCTGCTGAAGATGCGGGTGGCGGATTTTCTGGTGAAGCCGGTGCAGCCGGTGGAGCTGGTGCGCACCTGCGCGCGCGTGGTGCAGACGCCGGCCGGCAACGAGCCGAGCGAGGCGGAGATCTTCTCCTATCTGCCGGCGGTCGGCGGGGCGGGCGTCACCACGCTGGCGATCCAGACGGCGCTTCTCCTGCTCGGCAGCGGCAACCAGAAGACGCGGCCGGCGACCTGCCTGGTCGATCTCGATTTTCAGCACGGCGCCTGCGCCGACTATCTCGACCTCGAGCCGCGCCTCGACCTCAACGAGATCGAGCCGCGCCCGGAGCGGCTCGACCGCCAGCTGCTCGAGGTGATGCTGTCCTATCACGCTTCCGGCCTCGCGGTGATCGCAGCACCCAGCCGGCCGGCCGAGATGCGCTCGTTCGATCCCGACACGGTGACGCGGCTGCTCGACCTCGTGTCGTCGCAGTTCAACTACGTGGTGATCGACCTGCCGCGCACCTGGTTCCCGTGGACCGACAGCGTGCTGCTCGGCTCCAACCGGCTGTTCATCGTCTCCGAGATGACGGTGCCCGGCATCAAGCACGCAAAACAGCTGGTCACCGCGATCCGCGAGCGGCTCGACGAGGGGCCGCGCCCGCAAGTGATCATCAACCGGTTCGAGCAGAAGCTGTTCTCGACCGGGCTGCGCAAGAGCGACGTCGAGCAGGCGCTCGGCGAGGATTTCGCCACCGTGGTGCCGAACGACTACAAGCTGGTGCGCGAGGCGATCGATCGCGGCGTGCCGCTCGAGGAGGTCAAGGCCGGCAACAAGATCTCGGCGCAGCTCAAGAAGCTGATCGCGCCGGCGACCACCCGCGACAAGGCGACGGCGGAGAGCGGCGGCAAGCGCCGGCTCGGCCTCTCCTGGGCGCGAGGGTGATGCGAGCCGGTCGGTAGGAACGAGGACAGGGCATGGCCGGACGCTTCAGCTTCCGCAGGATGCCGGCTCCCGAGCCGCCGGCGCCGCCGGGCTCGGTGCCGGGCTCCGGATTCGCACCGCCGCCCGACCAGATGCCCGGCCAGACGCCGGAGGAGGCGGCTCCGGCCGCCGACGGCATCGCCTGGACGGTGTTTCAGGAGGGCACGCCCGAGGCCGCGAGCATGATGGCGCCGCTGCCGCCCGCGCCGCCGCCGCCGGTTCCGGCGAGTCCGGTCGCCCCCGCCAACGCCGCGATGCGCGAAAAGCTGCTCGACGCCAAGGTGCGGCTGCACCGCCGGCTGATCGAGGAGATCAACCTCGCCGCGCTCGAGAAGCTGCCCGAGGACGAGATCCGGAAGCACATCCAGCAGCTCGTCTCGCAATACGTGCTGGTCGAACGGCTGGCGCTCAACACCCAGGAACTGGCCGATTTCGTCACCGAGATTCTCGACGAGATGACCGGGCTCGGGCCGATCGAGCCGCTGTTGAAGGACGCCAGCGTCAACGACATCCTGATCAACGGACACGAATGCGTCTATGTCGAGCGGCGCGGCATCCTCGAGCCGACCGCGGTGCGCTTCAAGGACGAGGCGCATCTCCTGCGCATCATCAACAAGATCGTTTCGGCGGTCGGCCGGCGGGTCGACGAGTCGCACCCCTTGTGTGATGCGCGCCTGCTCGACGGCTCGCGCGTCAACGTGGCGGTCCGCCCGGTGGCGGTCGACGGACCTCTGGTGTCGATCCGAAAATTCTCCAAGAAGCCGCTCGGCCTCGACAAGCTGGTCGAGGTCGGCGCGCTGCGCCCGCAGATGGCCGAGCTCTTGGCGGCGATGGTCAAGGCGCGGGTGACGACCATCATCTCGGGCGGCACCGGCTCCGGCAAGACCACCATGCTGAACGCGCTGTCGGCCTTCATCTCCGACAAGGAGCGTCTGATCACCATCGAGGACGCGGCGGAATTGCAGCTCCAGCAACCGCACGTCGCCCGCATGGAGACCCGCCCGCCGAACGTCGAGGGCAAGGGCGAGATCCGCCAGCGCGACCTCGTCAAGAACGCCCTTCGTATGCGCCCCGAGCGCATCATCCTCGGCGAGTGCCGCGGCGAGGAGGCGTTCGACATGCTGCAGGCGATGAACACCGGGCACGAGGGCTCGATGGCCACCATCCACGCCAACAATCCGCGCGAGGCGATCTCCCGCCTCGAGCAGATGATCGGCATGGCCGGGCTGCCGATGACCATCACCTCGATCCGCGGCCAGATCGCCGCCGCCGTGCGCATCATCGTCCAGCTCTCGCGCCTCTCGGACGGCAAGCGGCGGGTGATGAGCATCGCCGAGATCACCGGCATGGAGGGCGAGATCCTGCAGATGCAGGAGATCTTCAAATATGTCCGCACCGCCACCCTCGAGGACGGCACCGTGCAGGGCCATTTCGTCGCGACCGGTGTCAGGCCGCGCATCCTGTCCGATCTCGCGGCCAAGGGCATCAAGATCCCGCCGCAGTATTTCGATCCCAGCAAGCCGTTGTGAGGGGCCATGCCGGCGATCGATCCCGTCGTCTGGATTTACGTTTTTGCCGTCGCCTCCGCCGTGCTGTTCGGCGAGGGCATTTATCTTCTGTTCTTCTCGGCGGGGTCGTACCGCAAGCGGGTCAACCACCGGCTGGCGATGCTGTCGGAGAGCGACGACCGCGAGGACGTGCTGGTGCAGCTCCGTCGCGAGCGCGGCCTCACCAGCGAGGGCGACCTCCGGCTGCCGGTCGTCTCGTTCAACCGGCTGCTGCTGCAGTCCGGGCTGACCGGCGGGGTTCCGCGGCTCGGGCTCTATGTCGTGATCGGTGCGCTCGGCGTGTTCTGCGCGCTCGCCGTGTTTCGCGGCAGCATGGTCGAGGCGGTGCTCGGCGCGGCGGTGACGCTGCTGCTCGGCCCGTTCGCCCTTCTCGCGGTGATGCGCTCGCGGCGGCGAAAGAAGTTCGGCAACCAGTTTCCCGACGCGATCGACATCATCGTGCGCAGCCTCAGGGCCGGCCATCCGGTGCCGATCGCGGTGACGATGGTGGCGCGCGAGCTGCCCGACCCGGTCGGCACCGAGTTCGGCATCGTCGCCGACGAGATCACCTACGGCGCCGACCTCGAGACGGCGATGCGCAACCTGTTCTTCCGGGTCGGCCAGGAGGACCTTCCGCTGTTCGTCACCGCGGTGGCGATCCAGGGCTCGACCGGCGGCAATCTCGGCGAAATCCTGGAGAACCTCTCCTCGGTGATCCGTGAGCGGATAAAAATGCGGCGGAAGATCAAGGCGCTCGCCTCCGAGGGCAAGATGTCGGCGCTGCTCCTGTCGGCGCTGCCGGTCGGCGTCTTCCTGGTGGTGCAGGCGGTCGCGCCGGATTTCTACGGCAGCGTGTGGAAGTACGATCTCACCAAGATCGGGCTCGGCTGCGCGGTCGCCTGGATGCTCGCCGGCAACTTGCTGATGTTTCGCATGGTCAACTTCAAGATCTGACGGAGGCCCTCGTCCCGCATGGCGTGGCTGCTCGACCCCGACGTCCTGATCACCGTGCTGGTGTTCGTCGCCGCGACCAGCGCGGCGTTCGGCGTGATGGCGGTGATGCAGGTGCGCGGCGCGGTGAAGCGGCGCGCGGCCGGCATCGTCGGCGGCGGCGCGCTCGATCGCGGCGGCCGGCGGTCGCTGCGCCAGCAGAGCAGCGAGGCCGTGCAACGGCTGATCGAGTACACCACCAAGCATTACGCCAGCGTCGACGACGCCAACATGAAGATGCTGCGCCACCGGCTGGTGCAGGCCGGCGTGTTCGACCCGCGCGGCGTCGGCATCTTCTTCGTCATCCGCTTCGGCCTGGCGATCGGCCTCGCGCTGGTCGCCTTCCTGATCCTGCCGCTGATCGACCAGGGCAGCGGCTCGATGTTCTGGGGGCTGACCGGCTGCGCGGGCCTCGCCGGCTATCTCGCCCCGAGCCTGGTGCTCGACCGCATCATCAAGAAGCGCCGCGAGGAGTATCGCGCCGGCTTCCCCGATTTCATGGATCTGCTGGTCGTCTGCGCCGATGCCGGGCTCGGCATGGAGGGCTCGCTCGAGCGGGTCGGCCGCGAGCTCGGCGATTCCTATCCGGCGCTGTCGCAGAACATCCACATGACCTGCCTCGAGATCCGCGCCGGCCGCTCGTTGTCGGAGGCGCTCGAGCATTTCGGCGACCGGCTCGGCCTCGACGAGGTGCGCTCGTTCGCGACGCTCATTCAGCAGTCGGACGAGCTCGGCTCCTCGATCACCGACGCGCTGCGCGTGTACAGCGAGGACATGCGCCACAAGCGACTGTCGATCGCCGAGGAGAAGGCCTACAGCCTGCCGGTGAAGCTGTCGGTGCCGCTGATGGTGTGCGTCTTTCCGGTGCTGTTCGTGGTCATTCTGCTGCCGGTCTTCGTGCGGGTGCGGCTCGGCGTCTATTGACGCGCCCGGTGCGGACCAGAATGTCACCCTCCGCGAAATCAATCGTTAGATCTTTATTGCTTTCATGGTGCCGCAATACGGGTGGGGCGGCTCGCAATGCCAGGACGTGACGGTCGGAAGGCGGAGGACGCGGACGAGAGCGCGCTGCCGCCCGACGTCCTGGCGGAGCTGGTCGACGGCCTGTTCGGGCCCAACGTGTCGTTCGTCGTCGGGGCGATCTGCTGCCTGGCGATCGGCACGACGATCGCCGTGCGCACCGAGAGCGCGTGGCCGACCGCGGTGACCGCTCTGCTCGCGGTCATGGTCGCCGGCCGGGGCGTGCTGGCGATCGCCTATCGGCGGCGCGACCGCGCGGCGGCACCGGCGACCGCCACGGTGCGGCGCTGGGAGCGACGCTACGCGATCGGCGCCATGACGTTCGGCGCGGCGCTCGGCGCCCTCTGCGTCGCGGTCTTCCTCGCCACCGACGACACGCTGTGCCACCTGCTCGCGAACGGCGTCGCCACCGGCTACACCGCCGGCGTGACGGCGCGCAACTCCGCCCGCCCGCGCATCGCGATCGCCCAGCTCGCCCTCGTGCTGCTGCCGATCGCGGTCGCCGCGGCGCTGCTCGGCGGCCCGCTCTATTGGCTGCTCGCCGGCGTGACGGTGCTCTATTTCGTCGCGACCGTGGAGATCGTGCTGTTTCTCGGCAACCGCCACCGCCGGCTGCTGCTCGCCACCCGCGAGACCTCGCGGCTGGCCGCCTCGCTGGCCGCCCAGAACCTGCGGTTCGACGCCGCGCTCGGCAACATGTCGCACGGCTTGTGCATGTTCGATCGGGCCGGGCGGCTGGCGGTGTGCAACGCGCGGCTGTGCGAGATCTACCGCGTGCCGCCGGGCACCTTCACCCCCGGCATGACGGTGCTCGACATGATCGAGGCGAGCGCCGCCGCCGGCAACCATCCGCAGATCGATCCGGTCGAGATGGCGGCCGAGTACGAGCGGCGGCTCGGCGCCGGCGCGCCCAGCCAGTCGACCATGGCGCTCGGCCCCGATCGCACCATCCTCCTGTCGCAATGGCCGATCGCCGACGGCGGCGCGGTGGTGCTGTTCGAGGACATCACCGAGCGCGAGCGCGCCGAGGCGCGCGCCCAGTGGCTCGCCACCCACGACGACCTGACCGGCCTGCCGAACCGCACGAAGTTCTCGGCGACGCTCGAGGCGGCGATCCGCACCGCCGAGCACGAGGGCCGGCGGTTCGCGGTGATGTTTCTCGACCTCGACCGCTTCAAGTTCGTCAACGACACGCTCGGCCACGCGGCGGGCGACCGGCTGCTCGGGGTGATCGCCGGGCGTCTCGCCGGCTGCGTCGAGGAGGGCGACGTGGTCTCGCGGCTCGGCGGCGACGAGTTCGTGATCCTCCTGCGCGACACCGGCGATGCCGCCGGCGCCGGCGCCGTCGCGCGGCGCATCCTGTCGACCGTGGTCGAGCCGGTGGTGGTGCAGGGCCAGGAATGCCGGGTGGCGGCGAGCATCGGCGTCGCCTTCTTCCCCGACGACGGCGCCGACGAGCAGACGCTGACCCGCAACGCCGACGCGGCGATGTATCTCGCCAAGGACGAGGGCCGCAACTGCGTGCGCTTCTTCTCGCCGGTGATCGAGGCGCGCTCGATCGAGCGGCTGATGATGGAGACCAGCCTGCGCGGCGCGCTCGAGCGCAACGAGCTGGTGCTGCACTACCAGCCCAAGAAGGACCTCGCGACCGGCGAGGTGTCCGGCGTCGAGGCGCTGCTGCGCTGGAACCACCCCGCCCTCGGCCTGCTGCTGCCCGGCCGCTTCGTGCCGCTCGCCGAGGACACCGGCCTGATCGTGCCGATCGGTCGGTTCGTGCTGCATGCCGCCTGCGCGCAGGGGATGGCGTGGCAGCGGCGCGGCCTGCCGCCGGTGACGATCGCCGTCAACCTGTCGCCGCGCCAGTTCGCCGACGAGAATTTGCTCGTCGACATCGAGGAGGCGCTCGCCTGGTCGGGCTTTCCGCCCGGATTGCTCGAGCTCGAGATCACCGAGAGCATGGTGATGCAGAACATCGGCCGCGCCGTCGACCTCCTGACCGCGGTGCGCGAGATGGGCATCCGGCTGGCGATCGACGATTTCGGCACCGGCTACGCCTCGATGGCGCTGATCAAGCAGATGCCGATCGACACCATAAAAATCGACCGCACGTTTTTGAGCGACGTTCCCGCCGACCCCGAGGCGAGGGCGATCACCGACGCCATCATCGCGCTCGGCAAGGCGCTCGACCTGACGATCGTCGGCGAGGGCGTCGAGCTGTCGGCCCAGGAGGATTTTTTGCGCGAGCGCGGCTGCGACGAGATGCAGGGCTTCCTGTTCAGCCGCCCGCTGCCGGCCGACGCGCTCGCCGTCTTTCTCGCCGAGCACCACGCGCGGGCCGACCGGCCCGCCGCCGGTGCGGCCGCGTCCGCCGACCGGGACGCGGCGCCGCCCCGCTGCGCGGTCGCCTGAACCGACGGCAAACCCAGGCGCGAGCGCCCTGGCGCGGGAGTCCCCGTGCCACGAGGTCGTCTTCAAAAGCTCTCAGCGGTCGAGCATCGCCATGCCGGCCGGGGCGTAGCGCTCGCCGACGATGCCGGCGGCGATGCCGTCGAGCCGCGCGAGATCGTCGGCGTCGAGCGTGATCGCCAGCGCCCCGGCATTCTCCTCGAGCCGCGTCCGCCGCTTGGTGCCGGGGATCGGCACCACGTCGTCGCCCTGCGCGAGCACCCAGGCGAGCGCGATCTGCGCCGGCGTCGCGCCGTGCTTGTCGGCGACGCTGCGGATGATGGCGATCGCGGCGGCGTTGCGCTCGGCATTGCCGGCGCCGAATCGCGGGTCGTGCCGGCGATAGTCGGTCGCGACCAGATCGGCGGTGCCGGTCACGGCCCCGGTGAGGAAGCCACGCCCGAGCGGGCTGTAGGCGACGAAGCCGATGCCGAGCTCGCGCAGCGTCGGCAGCACGCTCGCCTCGACGCCGCGCTCCCACAGCGAGTACTCGCTCTGCACCGCGGCGATCGGGTGCACCGCGTGGGCGCGTCGGATCGTCTCGGCGCCGACCTCGGACAGGCCGAGATGGCGCACCTTGCCGGCCTTCACCAGCTCGGCCATCCCCCCGACCGTCTCCTCGATCGGCACCGCCGGGTCGCGCCGGTGCTGATAAAACAGGTCGATGGTGTCGATCCCGAGCCGCTTCAGCGAGGCGTCGGCGGCCCGGCGCGCGTTTTCCGGCGAGCCGTCGAGCCCGCGCGAGCGCAGGTCGGCCGAGTTCTGCGAATCGAAGGTGATGCCGAACTTGGTGGCGATCACGAAGTCGTCGCGCCGCCCGGCGATCGCCCGCCCGACCAGCTCCTCGTTGGTGAACGGCCCGTACATCTCGGCGGTGTCGAGGAAGGTGATGCCGAGCGTGCGGGCGCGATCGATGGTCGCCAGCGATTCGGCGTCGTCGCGCTCACCATAGGCAAAGGTCATGCCCATGCAGCCGAGGCCCATCGCAGAGACGCGAAGCGCGCCCAGCCGACGCGGCGGGCGGGATTGCGGGGCGGCGGATGCGGGAGTGGCGTCGGGTGCGTTCATGGCGAAAACCTCTCGGTTCCGTGGAACTTTTTCGTCGGAAAACGCTTTGTTCTCAACATCGTCGTGAACGGCCCGCCGGTTCGGGCGAGCGGTCGGTCGCGGCGCGGACGCGAGTGACGCGGGATACTTTTCGAGTATGTCGCGGATCGATGCCCACAGTGTGGCCACGATCGGAAGGCACGCGGTCGACCTCGACGTTCTGCCGGAAACGGCAGCCGTCAACGACCTGCTAACCGTGGCGGCAGACATCGATCCACGCCGGCGGATGCGACCGTTGAACCGGCTGCGGCCCGATGGCACCAAGTCGAGGGCGCGCCGTCACGGCACGTTTCAACCCCCGGGCGCGACGCCCGAGCGGACCGGCTCGACCGATCTCCGGCGCCGATCCTCCGCCCGTCGCGCCACCGAATGGAGACACGACGTTGAGTCAGTCCGACACCTCGATCGACCTCACCCCCCGCACCCCGGGCACCGACGAGAGCAGTGGATCGCGGACGCACTCCGGCGCACGATCCGAGCGGCCCGAGCAGGCCGGCGCGACCCGTCCGTCCGATCGCTCGGCGATCGCCTACTGCATCGAGAACGACCTGATCTGATCCGGTCCGGTCGTTCGTCGAGACGTCCGAAGTTTTCGTCGTCGCCCGTTTCCGCGCACCCGCGGGAGCGGGCGATGCGCATCGAAAGGTCGATCGCCGCACTCTGCCCCGGCGCAGCGGCGAGCGGTAGCGCTCCGAACGCGGGGCTGGGGTGCGGCGTCGGGGAATCGCTTGAGGCTCATTGCGCGGTTCTGGTGATGAGGGCGCGGAGGTCGTCGTCGTTCCAGGCGGCTGGCTTTGCGGCGAAGGCGGGGGCTGTCGAGTTCAAAAAGCGTTACTGGCCGGGGAAGCGGCGGGCGGTGGCGAGCCGGGCGACTTTGGTCGACACACGATAGCGTTGCACCTCGATGCGGCTGTGGTCGCCATGGGTAGAGACGAAGGTATCGAGAGTGGCGGGATCAGTGGTCTCGAAGGAGAGCGCGACGATCTGGCGCTCGTTCTCCCGAAGGTCCTCCATCCAGGCACCGAACAGTCGGAAAACACCGCCGGATCGAGCCCATTCATCGCGTCCTCGGACGTGTCGTGCGATGGAATGTCCTTCACAAAGGCAGCTTTGTTCGTAGGAAAGCGCCGCAGTCCGAGTTTCCAAACGGTCTCGCGAGCGGGTGGAGGACATCGAGGCGTTTCGTCGGCGCGTGAACGGCACCGCAGGGAGGCTTTGGACGACAATGACGATTTCGCGGCCTCGAACGGAGGCCGATTTTCGCATCGATCGATCTCTAGCTCGGTTCGGGTCGCAAGATGCTTCAGTCGCGTGGCGACATTGCTCGCGCGTCGCGCACGATCCGCGTTTTGCTACCCGGCGAACGGAGAGGAGCCCGGCGCCTCGAGTGCGGCCTTCAGAGCACCGACATAGACGTTGCGGGCCGTCTTCAAAGCGGCGGCTTGGACCTGCAGACGCGCCAATTCTTGGTCGACGGCCTGAATGTTCTGCAACTGCGCTTTGGCCTCGGCCGACAAGCCGGCGAGATCGTAGTCGACGCCGTCGATTTTGAGAATGCGCACGGGTTTTTCCTCGGCCGTGATGCCATGATGCCATTGTGCCAAACGCCGATTGATGCACCACACTCTGGTAACGATTTTCGCCGTCTGCCGAGACGAGCGGTACCACCGTTTCTCGCGAGCGCGGCGACAGTGAGACAGAGCGAGCGCGCGGCCGAGCTGGGGGCTGCGGGCGAGTTCGTGTGGGCCACCGGTCAGGCCGTCGACAACCCGCCCAAAAACGTCGTCCGGGATCGGCGGCAGCTGCAGGACGCCTTCGCTGGGCGCAAAACCTCCAGCCTGTGTCATCGCCAGCATATATCCGGAGATCTCGTGCAGGGCGATCCGACCCGACGGCCAAACGTGAATCAGCGGACAGAAGGGAGCGATTTCCGGCAGCACGTGGTTTGGAAATATCCGGTGCCGCCAATAACGGGCGGCAATGCGAGCAAAATGCTGGTAGTCGGCAATCGGGGAAAAATCCGCGGCGGCGAACGGCAGAATCTCGATCTTCGGCTTGGTGGGCACCACGGTATCGTTGGCGATATCGACATAGAGTGTGCCGAGCTGAAAGGCGTTTTGGAAGTACTGCCCGCGAAGGTCGCCCCAGACTAGACGGAATGCGCCACCGGCTCGCTGGAAGGCACGCAACGCGCGAAAGCCTCGCGCCGCACGGTGTGTCAGGCCGGAGCCGTCCATTTGCCGCAGCCGGTTCCGCGCCGCCCGGGCAATCTCGAGGCATTGACCGATCGGGTAGGGTTTTCCGAGCTTGATCGGCCGCGCACGACGAAGCTCCGGATCGAGAAGCTCCCGCAACTCCAGCAGCATGATCTCGAGGTCAGCCAGCGCCGGCAGCAAGAAGCGCTCCGTGAGCGCCTGCTCCTTCGCCGGGTCTACGATCCGGGGCTCTCCTGGCAGCAAAGGGACAACGAGAATATTGCCTCGTGGGAACCCGACCGCACGTCCGGCGTCCGCTGCCACACGGGCGGCCCCATCCATCCCGAATCGCCTTCACTTATAATTCGCCGGCTCAATTCTAGCGAATACGTCGACCAAGGTGTTCGTACCTGAATGCCACGCCGTCCGTTTCCCGTACCCGGAGTCAGAGAAGACATCCGAATCCTCGAACCCACCGCTCACACGAAGGACGTGGGACACTCCAATGTTGCCCGGCTGGGTGCTCCGGATAGCGCCGCGCGGGAAGCCGGTCGCAAAGCGCGAATTTCCGGCTCCCCTCCCCTCACACCGCCGCGGCGGCCTCGGTGCCGGGGGCACCCGTGCCGGGGACGTCGGCGGCGGCGGCGCCCGAATCGGCACCGGCTTCGGCGCCGTCCTGCTTCTGGTCGACCGAGCGCAGGCGATAGAAGGTCGCGTAGCGGTGGCCGAGGCGCAGAAGCTCCTCGTGGCGGCCCGATTCGACGATGCGGCCGCCCTCCACCACGTGGATCGTGTCGGCATTGGCGATGGTGTAGAGCCGGTGGGCGATCACCAGCGTGGTGCGCCCCTTGATCAGCTCCTTCATCGCCGCCTGCACGAAATACTCGGCCTCGCTGTCGAGCGCGGCGGTCGGCTCGTCGAGCAGAATGATCGGCGCGTCGCGCACCAGCGCGCGGGCGATCGCGATGCGCTGGCGCTGGCCGCCGGAGAGCTGCGCGCCCTGCTCGCCGACCTTCGTCTCGTAGCCCTCGGGGAAGGCGGTGATGAAGTCGTGCGCATAGGCGGCGCGGGCCGCCGCGACGATCTCCTCGTCGCTCGCGCCGGGGCGCCCGAGCGCGATGTTTTCCTTCACGGTGCCATGGAACAAAAAAACGTCCTGGCCGACATAGGCGATGTTCTGGCGCACCGAGGCGAGCGAGACGCCGGCGATGTCCTGGCCGTCGATCACCACGCGCCCCTCCTGCGGGGTGTAGAGGCCGAGCAGCAGATTGAAGATGGTCGACTTGCCGCCGCCCGAGGCGCCGACGAAGGCCGTCACCTTGCGCGGCGTCGCGTCGAACGACACGCCGTGCAGCACCGGCTCGCCGGGGCGATAGCCGAAGGTGATGTTCTCGAACGCGACGTGCCCCTCGCTCACCGCGAGCTTGCCGGGGCGGCTGTCGGGCGGCTCGACCGCGAGATCGATCAGCTCGAACAGGATGCGCACGCCGACGAGGCCCGTCTGCAGATCGAGATTGAGGCGGGCGATCCGCTTGGCCGGCTCGTAGGCGAGGATGAAGGCGGTGATGAAGGAGATGAAGCCGCCCGGCGTCTGGCCGAGCACGAGGACGCCGTAGCCGCCGATCATCAGCACCGCGGCGATCGCCATGCCGCCGAGCGATTCCATCAGCGGGGTCGCGCGGTTGGAGACGCGGGCGAGCTTGTTGGAGGCCTGCTCGATCGACTCGACGTCCGCATAGACGCGGTCGCGCATCACCTCCTCGAGGTTGAACGCCTTGATGATCTTGAAGCCCTGCACGGTCTCCTGCAGCGCCTGCATCACTCGCACCATGCCGCCGAACTGCGTCTGGGTGATGTGGCGCACGCGCTTGATCAGCCCGCGCAGCACGAGAATGGCCGGCGGCGCGATCACCAGCGCGACGATCGAGAGAACGGGCTGCTGATAGACCATCACGCCGATCAGGCTCAGCAGCGTGAGGAGGTCGCGGCCGAGCGCGGTGATCAGCATGTTGAGCACGCTCGAGGCGGCGCCGGCGCCGTAATTGATGCGGGCGACGAACTCGGAGGAATGCTTGTCGGTGAAGAACGACATGCTCTGCTGCACGAGCTTGTCGAACATCCGCTTCTGGTTGGAGGCGACGATCCGGTTGCTGATGCGGGCGAGCGTCACCGACTGGCCGTAGGTGGCAAAGCCCTTGGCGGCGAAGATGACGATCGCCGCGAGCGACACCAGCGACACGCCGATGAAGCTGCGGTCGACATAGACGCGGTTCACCGCGGTGCCGATCAGATAGGCGGTCGCCGCGGTGCAGGCGGCGCCGACGCCCATGAAGGCGAAGGCGATCGCATAGCTGCGCCAATGTCCCTTGCCGTACTCGGTGAGCAGGCGCGCCACCATGCTCGCCGTCGCCGTCGGGTCGGCCAGCAGCCGGCGTCCGATCCACGCCTTCACGGCCTCGACCATCGCGTTCATGTGCAACTCGTCTCCCCAGGCGCCCGCAAGCTCCCCGTGCCCGCGGCGGGCGGACCATAATCGATCGACGCCACCGCGTCTAACCGCAATAACACTTGGCCGGATCGGCCTTTCGTCCGAGCAATCTGCGGTTGCGCCGATGCCGCGGCCAGCGGAGCGAGGGCGCCGGAGGGGGTCCGTCGCGCCGAGGGCGTCTTGCCCGAGGGCGGCGCGCCAGAGGGCGTCGCGCCCGCGCGGCGTCGTGCTAGAAGCGAAGTCTCGCCACCGCCACCCCCGAACCCCGCGAGGACGCCATGGACCTCCACACCGCCGGACACCGCCGCGGCGTCGCCGCCGCGCCCCATGCCGCCGCCGCCGAGGCGGGGCGGGCCGTGCTCGCCGAGGGCGGCAACGCGCTCGAAGCGATGGTGGCGATGGCCGCGACCATCGCCGCGGTCTATCCGCACATGACGCATCTCGGCGGCGACGGTTTTTGGCTGGTTCACGAGCCGTCCGGCCGGGTGCGGGCGATCCAGGCCGCCGGCCGCACCGGCAGCCGGGCGACCATCGACCTCTATCGCGAGCACGGCCACGAGACCGTTCCGACCCGCGGGCCGCTCGCCGCCCTCACCGTGCCGGGCGCGGTCGACGGCTGGGCGACGGCGCTCGAGGCGGCGCACGCGCTCGGCGGCAGGCTGCCGCTCCCGGTGCTGCTCGCCCCGGCGATCCGCGCGGCGGGTGACGGATATACCGTGTCGCCGAGCCAGGCGGCGCTGACCGCGGAAAAGCTCGCCGAGTTGAAGGATGCGCCGGGCTTTGCCGAAGTTTTTCTCGCCGAGGGCAAGGCGCCCGAGCCGGGCGCCACGATGCGCCAGGAGGCGCTCGCCGCCACCCTCGATCATCTCGCAGCCGAAGGCCTGGACGATTTCTATCGCGGTGACGTCGGCCGCGAGATCGCCGCCGATCTCGACCGCATCGGCAGCCCGGTGACCCGCGCCGACCTCGAACGCCGCCACGCCACGGTGGCCGCCCCCCTCTCCGCCGCGCTGTCGGTCGGCACCGTCTTCAACACGCCGCCGCCCACCCAAGGGCTCGCCTCGCTGATCATCCTCGCGCTGTTCGACCGCATGCGGGTGAGCGAGCCGGACGGCTTCGAGCACGTGCACGGGTTGGTGGAGGCGACCAAGCGAGCGTTTCGCGTGCGCGACCGGGCGATCTGCGATCCCGACCACGTGCCGGCGCCGCCGGAGAGCTTTTTGGCCGAAAAAGTCCTCGCGGCCGAGCTGCAAAGGATCGACCCGAGACGAGCGGCGCCGTGGCCGCAGGCAGCCGAGAAAGGCGACACCATCTGGATGGGCGCGGCCGACGCGAGCGGGCTCGTCGTCTCCTACATCCAGTCGATCTATTGGGAGTTCGGCTCCGGCTGCGTGCTGCCGCGCACCGGCGTGCTGATGCAGAACCGCGGCGCCAGCTTCTCGCTCGAGCGGAAGGTTTTGCGCGCGCTGGCGCCCGGCCGGCTGCCGTTCCACACGCTCAACCCGGCGCTCGCGAGACTGAACGACGGGCGGGTGATCGCCTACGGCACCATGGGCGGCGACGGCCAGCCGCAGACCCAGGCCGCCGTGTTCACCCGGCACGTGATGTTCCGGCAACCGCTCGCCGATGCGATCGACGCGCCGCGCTGGCTGCTCGGCCGCACCTGGGGCGCCGCGCAGGACAATCTGCGGCTCGAGGCCGGATTTTCCGATGCTCTGGTCGATCGGCTGCTGTCGGCCGGCCACGACGTCGAGGTCTTGCCGGAGCGCCACACCGTGACGATGGGCCATGCCGGCGCGGTGGTGATGCACCCGAACGGCGCGATCGAGGGCGCCCACGACCCGCGCGCCGACGGCGGCGCGGCGGGGGTGTGATTCGGTTTCCGAATGAGGAGTTCGGACCAGCGATGACGGCACGGCCTCCACCTCTCCCCAGTGGGGAGAGGGTAAAACCCCGAGCCGTTCAGCCCGGAAACAGCATGACACGAGATCTCACAGCCGGGTGATGGTCAGCCCGCCGTCGACATTGACGACCGTGCCGGTCGAGAAGGCGAGCTCGGGCTTCGACAGCGCCCGCACCGCATTGGCGATGTCCTCCGGCTTGCCCCAGCGCAGCGCCGGCACCAAGCCATCGGCGATCAGCGCGTCGTACTTGGAGACGACGCCGGAGGTCATGTCGGTCTTGATGATGCCGGGCCGCACCTCGAACACCGAGATGCCTTCGCCGGCGAGCCGCACAGCAAGGCCCTCGACCACCATCGCGAGGCCGGCCTTGGAGATGCAGTATTCGAGCCGCGAGTTCGACACCATCTCGGCCGAGCACGACGACACCACCACGATCGCCTTCGGCGTGTCCGACTTCTGGGCGACCATCCGGTTGGCCACCGCACGCGCCATGAAGAACGCACCGCGCAGATTGACGCCGAGCACGTAGTCGAAATTCTCCACCGTCGTCTCGAGCACGTCGAGCCGCTTCGGCGGCGCCACGCCGGCGTTCGAGACGAACACGTCGATCGCCCCGAGTTTCTCTTCCACCGTGTCGAGCACGCGGGCGTGGTCGTCGACGTCCTGCACATTGCCGGCGACGAAGGTCGCGGCGACGCCGTGCGCCTCGAGCGACTTCACCGACGCCTGCGAGACCTCGTCGTCGCGCGTGCCGGTGATGGCGACGTCGAAGCCATCGGCGGCGAGGCCTTGCGCCACCGCGAGCCCGATGCCGCGGCGACCGCCGGTGACGAGGGCGACGCGGCGCCCGGTCTTGTTGTTCATGTCGTGTCTCCTCGAATCTCTTTTCGCCGCCGCGGCGGGACCGGGTTCGTTACCCTCTCCCCGGCGGGGAGAGGTGAAACCGGCGCCGGGACCGTTCTCGGATCGTCGATCGTCCTCGTGGTCAGCCGAAGAACGTCAGATACGGGCCGCCCTCGGCGAGCCGCTGCACGTACAGAGCGACCTCGCGCATGTGATAATCGCCCCACATGGTCGCCTCGCCGCTCGGATTGGTCTTTCCGGGCTGCACGTAGTCCCAGCCGTTCGGCCGGTGATACTGGCTGTGCAGCACGAGGCCCTGATGGCCGGGCTTCAGGCTCAGATAGCGGTCGGACAAAAGCGTGCGCACCACGCCGAGGCCGGCCTGGCGATAGCGCGCGCCGCCCTCGCGGCCGGTCGCGTCCAGCCAGGCGCCGAACCGCAGAAGCCCCTGGGCGGCGATCGCCGCAGCCGAGGAATCGACCGGCTCGATATCGTTCTCCGGCTCGGATTCGCGCGAATAGACGTCGCCGAGATCGCGCATGCCGGGCGCCCCGGTGTCCCAATAGGGAATGCCGTCGGTCGCGGTGTGGTCGATGTAGAAGTCGCAGGTGGCGGCTGCCGCCTTCTCCATCATCGCGACGATATCCGCCTTGCCGCCGAACGCCTCGAGTTTTGCCGGATCGACCGTCTCGATGAATTCGAGCATCTCGGCGAAACCGGTGATCGCCCAGGAGAGGCCGCGAGTCCAGGTGGAGAAGCCCGAATAGCCCTGCTGGGTGCCGACGCAGCGGAACGCGCGGCTGACGGTGTTGAAGATTGCCTCGTGCGCGGTGCGGCCGCGCAGGTCGTAGATGTCGCGGCCCTCGCCGTAGAACACCGCGTATTTCGCCGTGGTGCGGGCGTGCGCGACCAGCCGGCCGAGGAGCGGGATCACCTGATCGCCCTCGCCCTTCATCACGTGGCCGAGCCGATGGGCCAAGGCGAGCGCCCGCAGCGTGCGCATGGTGTCGATGAACAGCGAATGCGGCCCGTTGAACGACTGGATGTAGCCGAAGCCGTCGCCGAGCTCGGTCCAGCGGTTCGCCTGCACGGCGCCGGAGCATTTGAGCGCCAGCTCGAAATATTCGAGCTGCCACGGATCGCGCGGCATGCGGCCCTCGAGCACCAGTCGGCGCAGGTTTCCGTATGTGCTGATCTGATTGAAGCCGTGGTCGTGCACGCCGAAATGCGTGACGTGCACCGGCATGTCGGCGCGGATGCGGTCGAGCGCGAGGCGGAGAAACGCGTCGTCGCCGGTGGCGTCGAACTGCAGCACGGCGCTGCCGAACTCGAAGCCCTGCGTCCAGTCGGTCCAGCCGCGCGGCTGGTAGACGCCGGCCACCGTGTGCACCGGGGCGCCGGCGGCGCGGTCCATCCCTTCGTCGATGGCGACGATCTTTTCCGCGGACAGATCCCACATCCGGCGGATCGCCGGCAGGAGGTCCTTCGGGGCGAGAGCGGTGTCGATCTTCATGAGCGTGTCTTCCCGGGGAGAGGTCGTCGCGGGCGCGGCCTTCGTTTTCGGCCGCGCCCCGGAGTGACGAACGGTGCTGGCGCATCGTCCGGCGAGGTCGCCCCGGAGGGGTCTTCCGCTCGTCCCCGCGAAAGCGGGGACCCAGTTTCTCGCTAAGCGACCGGCTGGATTCCCGCTTGCGCGGGAACGAGCGGAGTGTGGGGCGACGTTGCCGAACGGGTCTCTAGCGGATCACGCGGGCGCCCTTGCCCTTCATGATCGCCTCGACCTCCTTGGCGTTGACCATCGAGGTGTCGCCGGGGGTGGTCATCGCGAGCGCGCCGTGGGCTGCGCCGTACTCGACCGCGGCCTGCGGCCCCTTGCCCTCGAGGAAGCCGTAGGCGAGGCCGGAGGCGAAGCCGTCACCGCCGCCGACGCGATCGAAGATCTCGAGGTTTTCACGAAGCGGCGCCTCGTAGAACTTGCCGCCGGCCCAAATGATCGCGCCCCAGTCGTTGAAGCTCGCGGTCTTGGCGTTCCGCAGCGTCGTCGCCGCCACCTTGAAGTTCGGGAACTCCTTCACGGCGGTGGCGATCATCTTCTTGAAGTTCGCCGGGTCGATCTTGGAGATGTGCTCGTCGAGCCCCTCCACCTCGAAGCCGAGGCAGGCGGTGAAGTCCTCCTCGTTGCCGAGCATGACATCCACATAAGGGGCGATCGTGCGGTTGACCTTCTGGGCACCCGCCTTGCCGCCCTGGCTCTTCCACAGCGAGCCGCGGTAATTCAGATCGTAGGAAACGATGGTGCCGTATTTCCGCGCCACCTCGACCGCCTCGATCACGACCTCCGCGGTGTTGGTCGCGAGCGCGGCAAAGATGCCGCCGGTGTGGAACCAGCGCACGCCCTCCTCACCGAACAGCTTCTCCCAGTTCACCTCGCCGGGCTTGAGCTGCGACGCCGCCGAATGGCCGCGGTCCGAGCAGCCGAGCGCGGCGCGCACGCCAAATCCCTTCTCGGTGAAGTTCAGGCCGACCCGGGTGTTGCGGCCGATGCCGTCGAACTCGCGCCAGATCAGATGCGAGGTGTCGACCCCGCCCTGCCACATCATGTCCTGAACGAGCCAGCCGAGGTCGTTCTCCGGCAGCGCGGTGACCACCGTCGCCCGCTTGCCCCAACACTTGCGCATAGCGCGCGAGACATTGTACTCGCCGCCGCCTTCCCACACCTGGAAGCTGCGCGCGGTGCGCACCCGGCCGAAACCGGGGTCGAAGCGCAGCATCACCTCGCCGAGCGAGGCGCAGTCCCATTTGGTCTCCGTCGCGGGACGGATCTTCAGAATCTCGTCGCTCATCGTCGTCGTGTCCCGGTATCTCACTTGCCGCGGATGGTCTTGATCAGCGCGACGGTGTCGCGCACCTTCTTCTCGATGCCGGCGTAATCCTTGGCGGCGAGCAGATCCTTGGTGATCAGCTTGGAGCCGATGCCGACGCACACCACGCCCGCCTCGAACCACTTGCGCAGCGACGCTTCGGAGGCGTCGACGCCGCCGGTCGGCATGATGCGGGTCCACGGGCACGGCGCCATCACCGCCTTGACGAACTCCGGCCCGCCGACCAGATCGCCGGGGAAGATCTTCACGACCTCGCAGCCGAGCTCCTCGGCGAAGCCGATCTCCGACATCGTGCCGCAGCCCGGGCTGTACGGAATCTTCCGCCGGTTACAGACTTTTGCCACGTCCGGATTGAGCAGCGGGCCGACCACGAACTTCGCGCCGTTGGCGATGTAGACGCCGGCGGTCGGCGCATCGACCACCGAGCCGACGCCCATGATCACGCTCGGATCGGCTTTTGCGAAATGGCGCGCGACGTCGAGAAACACCGACGAGGCGAAGTCGCCGCGATTGGTGAACTCGATGCACTTGGCGCCGCCATTGGCGCAGGCCTGGATGACGTTCTTACAAACCTCGACGTCGGGATGATAGAACACGGGGATCACCCCCTGCCCCTGCATCGCGGCGAGCACCGTCATGCGATCGTGTGCCATGTCTTCGATCTCCTGGAGAGATGACGGCGGCCGCGCGACCCTCTGCGCCCGGCGCCGTCGGTGAATCGGATGTCGGAGGAGGCCGGCGCGACGCGACGGGGGTGCTGCGCGAACCCGAACGGTTCGGCACCGCCGTGCACGATGAAGCCGCGCGTCTCGGTAGCCACCAGCAAGCCTCGTGGAGCGTGATCGGCCGGACGGGTCGGGAGGGCGACCCCGGGGAGCGACCCGGCGACCCGTGGGCGACGATGATCCGCCGACCAAGTAACCGTATAGTTACAAGTCACCACGAGGACGGTCGACCGTCAAGCGTCGAGCCGTCAGCCCAACGCAGACCGGGGCCGCTTCACGGCATGGCTGGCGACGGAGATTCGGCGCGGGGGCGGCCGCTCGCGCCGGCGAACAGTATTAATCCGGGTCACGGGTGACGCCATGGCTATAGCCGAGTCGACGACTCGTTTTCTCGAACAACGCCAATCGAATCACCGCTCGTCGCGAGCGTTAACGTTAATTTTCATAAAACATTAGTCGCTTTTGATTAAAATTGATCTCAATGATTTTTTAACCAATATTAACGGCCGCACCAACCACGGAGAGGGACGATAATGTCCTGCAGCACGCTTCACGCGGCCGCCGAGACCGCGGCAGCGAACGGCCCCGAGCGTTTGCGCACCGGCACCGCGGCCGGCCCGGCCCCCGCCGGCAAGATCGGCCCGCCGTTCGAGCGGCCGCCGCTCGCGCGAACGGCCGAGGCCGGCCGGGCGGCGCGCAACGCCAAGGCGAACAACGCCAAGGCGAGCGGCACCCCGGCGGGCGGCGGCCCCCAGCGTCCCCCCTCCTCGCTCGACAAGACCGCCGAAAAGCTCCTGCGCGCCTTCAACACCTGGGCGTTCAAGCGCGAGCAGCCGTCCGACCCGCATCTGCTGATTCAGGTGGCGACCGGCGCGGTCGCCCGCGGCGTGCCGCTGCGCTTCGTGCTCTATTGGGGCAAGGGGCCGCGCGACACGGTCGCCGCGCCCGAGCTCGAATGCCTCGACTATCTCGCCGCGATGGCGGCGCGCGTGCGCGAGGCACACCCGCCCGGCGCCGCGCTGACGCTGATCCTCACCGACACCCATGCGGCGCTCAACGGCCACTCGGCCGCGCGGATCGACCGCTATTTCGGCGAGGTCGGGCACGAGGCGCAAGCGCGCGGCTTTGCCACCTGCCGGCTGTCCGAGGTCACCCGCACCGCCGAGCCGCTGGTCGGGCCGCTGCCCGACGAGGCGCCGCCCGAGGAGGTGCTGGAAAACCTCGAGGCGAGCGCGCTCAAATGGTACCGCGGCGACGGCACCGCCGAGGACGGCGCCAAGCGCTACTGGCGGATCAACATGCTGGAGAAGCGCGCGGTGGAGATCGCGTTTCCCGGCAGCGTGTTCGTCACCTTCAACGGCTCGAAGGTGCGCAGCCTGTTTCCGACCCGCCTGCCGGTTTTCTACATGTACTCGCTGCGGCGCGGCGTCGGCGTGAAGCCGTGGTTCTTGGACGACGAGGCGGCGGCCGGCGACGGGGAGGCCTCCGCATGAGCGCGGCCGCCGTCCAAGGGCCGGGGGCATCCACCGAAACCTTGCGCGAGAACGCCGCGAGCCGGCTCGACACGCCGCACCCGGAAAATCCCCGCCTCGCGCCCGCGCGCCGCGACCTTCCGATCCCCGACACCGCCCGTCGCGCCGTCGCCGCGGCGGAAAGCACGGCCGAGCGCGCAGCGGACGGCGCGCGGCGCACCGACAACGTGCCGCTCGGCATCCTCTTCATGGTCGGCTCGACCGTGATGTTCGCGCTGTCGAGCGCGCTCGCCAAATGGCTGGTGGCGATCTATCCGGTCGGCGAGGTGATGGCGTTCCGCTCGATCTCCTCGCTCCTGGTCTGCTCGGCCTTCATCCTGCCGGTGACCGGTTTCGCCGTGTTTCGCACGGCCATCCCCGGGCAACACGTCGCCCGCGGCGCCTCGCAGGCGATCTCGCAAACTTTCACCGTGCTCGCGGTGTCGATGATGCCGATCGCCGGGGCGATCGCGATCGGCTTCTCGGCGCCCCTGTGGGCAGCGCTGATCTCCGTGCTCCTGCTCGGCGAGCGGGCCGGCAAGGCGCGCTGGGCGGCGCTCGTCGTGGGCTTCGCCGGCGTTTTGATCGTCACCGAGCCGGGGGCGGATTCGCTGAAGCTCGGGGCGCTGTTCGCGCTCGCCAATGCGGTGATGTACGGCGGGGTCACGGTCGCGGTGCGCGGCATGGCCAAGACCGAGACGCCGAACACGCTGCTGATGTGGCAGATGCTGACCATGTCGGTCTGCCACGTGTTTCTTCTGCTGTTCGGCTTCCGCATGCCGACCGCGGTCGACGCGGCGCTGCTGATCGGCATGGGCCTCGCCAACACGATCCAGCAATATTGCTGGACGCGCGCGTTGTCGCTCGGGCCGACCACCGCGGTGTCGCCGTTCTATTATATGAGCCTCGTATGGGCGATGCTGCTCGGCTTCCTGATCTGGAACGACCGGCCGACGCTCGCGCTGCTCTCGGGCTCGGCGATCGTCGTCGCCTCCGGCCTCTTCCTCCTGTGGCACGAGGCCAAGGCCAAGCGTCGGGCGGCGGCCGCCGCCTGACGCGACCGAAAGAGCGAGCACCGTCGCCGCTCAGGCGGCGGCGGTGTGGCGCTTCGCCCAGCTCGCGACCAGCTCCGGCACGTCCTCGATCGGCACCGGCCGACTGAACAGATAGCCCTGCGCTTCCTCGCAGCCGATCGCGGCGAGGAATTCCTGCTGATAGGGCGTCTCAATCCCTTCGGCGGTGGTCGTCATGCCCAGCGCGCGCGCCATCGTCACCACCGCCTGGACGATCGCCACGTGCTCCGAGCCGCCGTCGAGATCGGCGACGAAGGTGCGGTCGACCTTGATCTTGTCGAACGGGAAGCTGCGCAGGTAGCTGAGCGACGAGTAGCCGGTGCCGAAATCGTCGAGCGCGAGGCGGATGCCGATCTCCTTCAGCCGGCGCATGATGTGCAGCGTCTTGTCGCTGTTCTCGAGCAGCACCCGCTCGGTCATCTCGAGCTCGAGGCGGTGCGGCGGCAGCCCGGTCTCGGCGAGGATGCGGGCGATCGTCTCGACCAGCGTCGGCGCGGTGAGCTGCACCGGCGACAGGTTGACGGCGATCTTCAGGTCGCCCGGCCAGGCGGCGGCCCGCCGGCACGCCTCGCGCAGCGCCCACTCGCCGAGCGGCAGCACCAGGCCCGAATCCTCGGCGACCGGGATGAACACCGTCGGCGGCACCATGCCGCGCTCGGGATGGTGCCAGCGCGCCAGCGCCTCGAATCCGGTGATCCTGTTGCGGGCGAGGTCGACGATCGGCTGGCAGTGCAGCGCCAGCCCGTCGCGGGCGATCGCCTCGCGCAGATCCATCTCGATCTGCCGGCGGTCGACCAGCTCCTTGTTCATCGACGGATCGAACAGCTTGTGGGTGCCGCGGCACTCCGCCTTCACCGCATAGAGCGCGAGGTCGGCGGCCATCAGGAGGTCGTCGGCGGCGCGGCCGTCGTGCGGGCCGATCGCGATGCCGACGCTGACGCTCGACACGATGCGGTGGCCGTCGATCACGAACGGCTCGCCGATCGTCGCGACCAGCCGGTCGGCGAGCTGGTCGAGCAGCGGGCGCGACTGCAGCCGCGACACCACGATGGCGAACTCGTCGCCGCCGAGCCGCGCCAAGACGTCGGTCGGGCGGACGGTGCGCTTGAGCCGGCGCGCCACCTCCTGCAGCAGAAGGTCGCCGATGCGGTGGCCGAGCGTGTCGTTGATCACCTTGAAGCGGTCGAGATCGAGGAACAGCACGGCGAACTCGCGCACCGTGCCGTCCGCCGCGACCTCCTGGCGGCCGACCTGATCGAGCGCCGAGCGGAACACCCGCCGGTTCGGCAGGCCTGTCAGCGGGTCCTCGGCGGCGAGCCGGGCGACCCGCGCCTCGGCCTGCCAGCGCTTGGTGATGTCGGTGAAGGTGTGCACGAAGCTGCCGTCCGGCAGATGGGCGGTGCGCACCTCGAGCACAGTGCCGTCCGGCAGTGCGCGCTCGCACACCGTCAGCCGGCGGGAGGCCGCGTCCGCGCCCTCGAGCGGCGGCACGTTCGGCAGCGCCGTGTCGCGCAGCCGGCCGTGCCGGGTCTGGCAGTCGGCCAGCCGGTCGAACCGCGGCGGCGTGTCGAGAAAGTCCGCCGGCAGGTCGAGCAGCTCGAGGCAGCGCCGGTTGATCACCGGGATGTCGAGATCCCTGGTCACCAGCATGATGCCCTGGCTCATGTGCTCGAGCGTCAGCCCGAGCTGCCGGGATTTCAGCACCGCCTGCGCCTCCGAGCGCAGGATGCGGTTGACCGCGAACAGGATGAGAATGGTCAGCGCGATGCCGACCACGACGTTCAGCTCGAGCGTCGTGCGCGAGGGCTGGAAGATGTCGTTGTCGTCGACGCTGACGCTCACCCACAAAGGCTGTCCCCGCACCTTGCGGACGGTGACGGTCTGGGTTCCCGGACGGGTCGGCTCGTCGGTCTCGAAGGTGGTGTTGGTGCCGGCCTCGATCGCCGCGTAGAGCGGCGTGCCGCGCAGGTCGGTGCCGAGCCCGTAGCCGCCCGCCCGGCCGCCCGACGAGCGCACCACCCCGTCGCTGCCGATCAGCGAGATCGAGGCGGACGGGCCGAGATCGATCTTGTCGTAGAACTTGGTGAGATGCGCCGGATCGAGCGAGGCCACCACCACGCCGGCGAACGAGCCGTCGGCATTGGAGAAGCGGCGGGTGAACTGCACCGACCAGCGATGGCTGATCCGCCCGACCAGCGGCCGACTGATGAACAGCCTGTCCTCGTCGCTGGCGACATGGACCTTGTAGTGCTCGCGGTCCGACAGGTCGGTCGGCGGCGCCGGCTGCGGCCCGGCGTTCGAGGCCCGCATGATGCCCTTCGCATCGATGATCGCCACCTGGACGATGATCTCGCTGAGGACGTCGGTGGTGGCGACGATCGTGTGGTAGTCGGTGGTGTCCTTGCGGGTCTCGATCGAGCGGCGGAGATAGAGCAGCGCCTTGTCGATCTCGCCGATCGAGCGCAGCACGTTCTCCTCGAACACCATCGCGAAATTCTGGTTGGTGCGCTCGGCCTCGCGCTCGTCGTTGTGCACCGCCTCGACGTACTTCCAGGCAATGCCGATCCACAGCATCGCGATGATGACGACGGCGAAGATGGCCGAGCTGCGGCGCTCGGCGATCATCTTCGGCAGCTGAAGAATCGGCAGGGTCATCGGCGGCCCGGCGGCAGTGCCATTTGCATTTGCGCCATCTTTGACCCTCGCTGTTTCTCCCGGCTTAACGAAGCGTATCCGTTGGGTTCTTAGATAACGTCCGATTAACTCCGGTTGCACTCATCATACCGCCGGTTGCGCATTTTTCCGCCGATCCGCTACCTCCGGTAGGTCTTCCCGTGTATTCTCGTGGCGCTCCGCCGCCCGTCGCCCACCTCCCTCTCCCATCGCTCCCTTTTCCGCCACTGCCGGCCCGCGGTCGGGCGCCCGGCCGAGGAGGCGGTGGCGCTCGCGAGCGTGCCCCTGTATGGTCCGCCACCTCGAACGGTGCCTTCGGGCGCGCGCCACGCGCATCCGCGTCCGGCATTGTTTCGTCTCGATTTTTACAGCGCGCCCGAGCGTCGGCCCGTGATCGGGGCTTTTCGCACGCGAGCGGGCGAGGGGGGTCAAGAATGTCGAAGCTCGCAATGGTGACGGGCATCTCCGGTCAGGACGGCGCCTATCTCGCGCGCCTGCTGCTCGAGAAGGGTTACCGGGTGGTCGGCGCCATGCGCCGCAATTCGAGCACCACCCTCGGCCGGCTCGCCGAGCTCGGCATCGAGCAGGACGTCGAGATCACCGATTTCGAGCTGCTCGAGGATTCCAACATCCGCCGCACCATCGAGCGCCTGAAGCCCGACGAGATCTACAATCTCGCGGCCCAGAGCTTCGTCGGCTCCTCGTTCGAGCAGCCGCTCTACACCGCCGAGGTCGACGCCTGCGGCGTGACCCGCCTGCTCGAGGCGATCCGCGCGGTCGGTAGTACCTCGATCCGCTTCTACCAGGCCTCGACCTCGGAGATGTTCGGCAAGGTCCACGAGACCCCGCAGCGCGAGACCACACCGTTCCACCCGCGCAGCCCCTACGGCGTCGCCAAGCTCTACGCCCACTGGATCACCGTGAATTATCGCGAATCCTATGGCATGCACGCGACCTCTGGCATCTTGTTCAATCACGAGTCGCCGCTGCGCGGCCGCGAGTTCGTCACCCGAAAGATCACGCTGGCGCTGTCGCGGGTGAAGCACGGCAAGCTCGACGCGGTCGAGGTCGGCAATCTCGACGCCAAGCGCGACTGGGGATTCGCCGGCGACTATGTCGAGGGCATGTGGCGGATGCTGCAGCAGGACACCGCCGGCGACTACGTGCTGGCGACCGGCGAGACCCACCCGGTGCGCGAGTTCCTGACGCTCGCCGGCGCGGCGCTCGGCTTCGACCTGGTGTTCGAGGGCAGCGGCGTCGCCGAGCGGGCGATCGACCGCAAGAGCGGCAAGGTGGTCGCCCGGGTGAACGAGAAATTCTTCCGTCCGGCGGAGGTCGACCTCCTGCTCGGCGACCCGGCCAAGGCCGAGAAAACGCTCGGCTGGACCCGCAAGCTCGGTTTTCGCGATCTCGTCACCGCGATGGCCGAGGCCGACGACCGGCGGGTGAGCACCGGACAGCTCTCGTTCTGATCCGGGCGGCGCCCGGACACCCGGGCGCAAAGCCCTCGTCAGATCAGCCGCAAGCCCTTGAAGCTCGCATGGCCCTCCTTGCCGACGATGATGTGGTCGTGCACCGCGACGCCGAGCGGTTTTGCCATCTCCAGGATCGCCTGGGTCATCTGGATGTCGGCGCGTGACGGCGTCGGATCGCCGGACGGGTGGTTGTGCACCAGGATGACGGCGGTGGCGGACAGCTCCAGCGCCCGCTTCACCACCTCGCGCGGATAGACCGGCGTGTGGTCGACGGTGCCGACCTGCTGCACCTCGTCGCGATCAGCTGGTTGCGCTTGTCGAGAAACAGGATGCGGAACTGCTCGCGGTCGGCGAACGCCATCGCCGTGCGGCAATAGTCGAGCACCGCCGACCACGACGACAGCACCGGCCGGCGCTGAAAGGCGCCGCGGGTCAGGCGCTGGGCCGCCGCCTGGACGATCTTCAGCTCGGTGATCGCGGCCTCGCCGAGCCCGCTCACCTCGGCGAGCCGCAGAGGCGGCGCGGCGATCACCTCGGCGAACGACCCGAATTTCGCGATCAGCGCCTTGGCGAGCGGCTTGACGTCGCGCCGCGGCAGCGCGCGGAACAGCACCAGCTCCAAGAGCTCGTAGTCGCTCACGGCGTCCGCCCCCGCCGTCCGGAACCGTGCGCGAAGCCGGTCGCGGTGGCCGTGATAGTGCGGTCCCACGTCCTCCAATCCGAGCCGGCCCTCGGCGTCGTTCTCGTCCGCCATCTCTCGCACCGGTACCGGCATGCGCCCGCGCCCCGCATGAACCATGGCCGACTCGTCGGCTCGTTGGCAACACGCAGCCATGGAGAGATGCAGCCGGCGCACGGAATTCGGCCTGTGCGGCGCGGAACCCGCACGCTATAACGTTTCCAATTTCACCTCACCCACCTCCTATTCCCCACGGACCGACCGCCGATGAAACGTTTCGCCGACCTCACCGAACGGGAGATCATCGCCCTCGCGATCAGCACCGAGGAAGAAGACAGCCGCATCTATCGCGGTTTCGCCGAAGGATTGCGCGAGCAGTACCCGGCGTCCGCCAAGATGTTCGATGCGATGGCCGACGAGGAGGTCCATCACCGCGGCTGGCTGTTCGACCTCTACCGGGAGAAATACGGCGAGTACATTCCGCTGATCCGCCGGCAGGACGTGAAGGGCTTCGTCAAGCACAAGCCGCTGTGGCTGGTGCGTCCGCTCGGGCTCGAGGAGGTGCGCAAATACGCCGAGGCGATGGAGTACGAGATCGCCCGCTTCTACCGCCGCGCCGCCGACCAGGCGCGCGACGCCTCGATGCGCGAGCTGCTCCTCAAGCTCGCCGAGGCCGAGGACAAGCACGAGGCGCTCGCCGAGCAGCTCGAAGGCGAGATGCTGCCGGCCGACGTGCGCGCCGAGGAGGACGCGACCGCCCGGCGGATGTTCGTGCTGCAATACGTCCAGCCCGGCCTCGCCGGCCTGATGGACGGCTCGGTGTCGACGCTGGCGCCCTTGTTCGCCGCCGCCTTCGCCACCCAGAACACCTGGGAGACCTTTCTGGTCGGCCTCGCCGCCTCGATCGGCGCCGGCATCTCGATGGGCTTCGCCGAGGCCTTGTCCGACGACGGCTCGCTCACCGGACGCGGCTCGCCGTGGCTGCGCGGCGGCGTGTGCGGCCTGATGACCACGCTCGGCGGGCTCGGCCACACCCTGCCCTACCTGATCCCCGATTTCTGGACCGCCACCGTCGCCGCCTTCGTGGTGGTGATCCTCGAGCTCGCGGCGATCTCCTGGATCCGCTGGCGCTACATGGACACGCCACTCCTCTCGGCCACCTTCCAGGTGGTGCTCGGCGGCGCGCTGGTGTTCGCCGCCGGCATCCTGATCGGCAGCGCGTGAGGCGCCGCGGCGTCGCGCGCGCTCAGCCGAAGATCGCGAGCCCGATCAGGCCGAGCGTGCCGACGATCACCCGCCACCACACGAACAGCCCGAAGCCGTGGCGGGAGACGTAGCCGAGAAAGGTCTTCACCACGACCCACCCGAAGATGAAGGACGCGACGAAGCCGACCGCCACCACCACCAGGTGCTCGCCGGTCATCTGGGCGTGGCTCTTCAGGAGGTCGTAGGCGAAGGCGCCGACCATGGTCGGCATCGCGAGCCAGAACGAGAACTCCGCCGCCGCCCGCCGGTCGGCGCCGAGCAGCATCGCGCCGACGATGGTGGCGCCCGCCCGCGACACGCCGGGAATCATCGCCGCGCACTGCACGACGCCGATCTTGAAGTACATCGGCAGCGGAAAGCCGGTCGCCTCGTCGTATTTCGGCTTCAGCGGCAGCTGGTCGACATAGAGCAGCACCGCGCCGCCGGCGATCAGCGAGAAGCAGACGATCCAGGGGTTGAACAGCACGTCCTTGATGAAGCCGTGCGCGAGCGCGCCCACCACCGCGGCCGGCAGGAAGGCGATCAGCACGCCGATCACGAAGCGCCGCGAATAGGCGTCGGTGACCATGTGGGTGGCGAGCAGCCACAGCTTGCGGAAATAGATCGAGAGGAGCGCGAGGATCGCGCCGAGCTGGATCAGCACCGCGAAGCTCTTGCCGAAATCCTCGTCCTGGAACCCGAAGAAATGCTCGATGAGCAGGAGGTGGCCGGTCGAGGACACCGGCAGGTATTCGGTCAACCCCTCCACGAAGCCGAGGAAGGCGGCCTTGATCAGATCGAGCAGCATGGGCGGATCGGCTCCGGACGGTTTCTTTCCAGGCCGGCGATGCGACGGCCGGCAGGCGCGGGGGCGAACGACGCGGCGAAAGGCGACCACGGACGGCACGGCGGACGCGCGGCCCCCCTGCCGCCGTCCGGGCCGCCGCCCGGAATTCACCGCAATGCCGCGCGATCAGGGCGGGATTGCGTTCGAGCGGTGACGTCCCTCCGGTTCCGGCCGTTCCGGGTCGTCGTGCGCCCGCGGCGAACGCGCCGGTCGACCCGGCACGCCCCTCTCGGCATCGACCTCTCGGGGTGGCCCTCTCGGCGTAACCGTCTTCGGCGACGGTGCCGCGCTCCGGTGTGTCGCACGGGCGTGCGTCCTGTATAGTGCGCCCGGCCGACGGTCGCGTCCGGCCCGCCCCGAAGTCACTGGTCGCTTGGATGATGTTGACGCTGTTCCACCAGCCTCTGTGCCCGCAGTCCCGGTTCGTGCGCATCGCGCTCGGCGAGTACGGCGTGAGCCCGCAGCTCGCCGACGAGCGGCCGTGGGAGCGGCGGCAGGAGTTCCTCACCCTCAACCCGGCCGGCACCACCCCGGTGCTGATCGAGGAGGGCCGCCCGCCGATCTCGCACCCGGCGATGATCGCCGAATATCTCGACGAGACCCGCGGCAAGGAGCTGGGCGAGCACCGCCTGCTGCCGCTCGACGTCTCGACCCGCATCGAGGTGCGCCGCCTGACGATGTGGTTCCTGGAGAAGTTCTATGCCGAGGTCAGCTTTCCGCTGGTGTCGGAGCGCGTCTTCAAGCGGCACATGACGGTGAAGCAGGGCGGCGGCCCGCCGGACATCGAGTCGATCCGGGCGGCGCTGTCGAACATCCGCTACCATCTCGCTTATATCGGCTGGCTGGTGCGCACCCGCGACTGGCTCGCCGGGCCGCGGCTGACCTATGCCGATCTCGCCGCGGCGGCGCACCTGTCGTCGGTCGACTATCTGGGCGACGTGCCGTGGAGCGAGGACGAAGCCGCAAAGACCTGGTATGCGCGGGTGAAATCGCGCCCGTCGTTCCGGCCGCTCTTGGTCGAGATGCATGCCGGCATCGCTCCCTCGAAGACCTACGCCGACCTCGACTTTTGACGGACCAGTCCGCTCTCCTCTCCGCCTCGTGCGAAAAGACCGGCGCCGAACCGGACCTCGTCGCGGCGTTGCGGGAGAAGGCGGCGGCGCTCGGGTTCGACGCGGTGGCGATCGCCCCGCCCGACCTGCCGCCCGAGACCGGTGCCCGCTTGCGGGATTTCCTCGTCCAGGGGCTTCACGGCGACATGGGCTGGCTCGCCGACCGGCCGGAGCGGCGGACGAGCCCGTGCGGGCTGTGGGCCGACGTGCGGGCAGTGGTGATGCTCGGCGCCAATTACGGCCCCGGCCACGACCCTCGCGCGTTGCAGGCGCAGAAGGACCGCGCGGCGATCTCGGTCTATGCCCGTGGCGACGACTATCACGACGTGATCAAGCCGCGGCTGAAGGAGCTGGCGCGCTGGCTGATCGGCTCCGCCGGCGGCGACGCGAAAGTGTTCGTCGACACCGCGGCGGTGATGGAGAAGCCGCTGGCGATGCGCGCCGGGCTCGGCTGGCAGGGCAAGCACACCAATCTCGTGTCGCGCGACCTCGGCTCGTGGCTCTTTCTCGGCGCGCTGTTCACCACGCTGCCGCTGCCCCCGGACCCGCCGGGACGCGACCACTGCGGCTCGTGCAAGGCCTGCCTCGACGCCTGCCCGACGAAGGCGTTTCCGGCGCCCTGGCGGCTCGATCCGCGGCGCTGCGTCTCGTATCTGACGATCGAGCACAAGGGTTCCATCCCGCGCGACCTGCGGCCATTGATCGGCAACCGCGTCTATGGCTGCGACGACTGCCTCGCCGCCTGCCCATGGAACAAGTTTGCCCGCATGGGCCGTGACGCCAAGCTGTCCGCCCGTGACGAGCTGACCGGCCCGGCGCTCGCCGAGCTGGCGAAATTGGACGATGCCGCATTCCGGGCGTTGTTTCGCAAGACCGCGGTGAAACGGGTCGGCCGTGAAAAATTTCTGCGCAACGTGATGATCGCGATCGGCAACAGCGGCGATCCTTCGCTCGTGCCGGCAGCCGAGGCCCGCCTCACGGACGCCGCGGCGCCAGTGCGCGGTGCGGCCGTGTGGGCGCTGTCGAAACTTCTGCCCGAGCGCGACCTTTCGGCACTTGCCGAACGCCATCGCGGCGAGAACGATCCGACCGTACGGGACGAGTGGCGCGCGGCGCTGCGGAGCGACGAGGGGTGAGGACGATGACGACACTGGTCTGTTTCGGGTTCGGCTATTGCGCGCAGCATTACGTGGCCCAGCACGGCAACCGCTTCGACCGCATCGTCGGCACCACCCGCTCGGCCGAGCGCGCCGCCGACCTCGCCGCCCGCCGCTATGGCGGCCACGAGTTGGAGATGCTGGAGTTCGACGGCGTGTCGGCCTCCGACGAGCTGAAATCCGCCGTCCGCGAGGCGCAGGCGCTGCTGATCTCCTCGCCGCCCACGGACGCAGGCGACCCGGTGCTCGCCGCGCTCGGCGACACCATCACCGAGGATTTGTCGATCGAGAGCGTGGTGCTGCTCTCCACCCTCGGCGTCTATGGCGACCACGGCGGCGCCCAGGTGGACGAGACCGCCGAGTGCCGCCCGGTCGGCGACCGCAACCGCGCCCGCGTCGCGGCCGAAGCGGCGTGGCAAGCGCTCGGCGAGCGCACCGGCATCCCCGTCGCGGTGCTGCGGCTCGCCGGCATCTACGGCCCCGGCCAGAACGCCATCACCAATCTCGAGGCCGGCCGCGGCTGGCGGATCGTCAAGCCGGGCCAGGTGTTCAACCGCATCCATGTCGACGACATCGTCCAGGCGATCGAGGCGTGTTTTGCGCGCGCCGCCGACGGCGTGTTCAACGTCGCCGACGACGAGCCGACCCCGCCCGGCGATCCGGTGGTGTTCGCCGCGTCCCTGCTCGGCCGCGAGCCGCCGCCCGAATGGCCGTTCGAGGAGGCGGTGAAGCATCTGCCGCCGATGGCCGCGAGCTTTTATGCCGAGTGCAAGCGCGCCTCCAACGCCAAGCTGAAACGCGAGCTCGGCGTGACCCTGCGCCACCCGACCTATCGCGAGGGGCTGACCTCGCTGTTCGAGGCCCGCCAGCCAGCCGGCTGATTTTTTCCCCGTCCGCTCGCGGGCGGCCGTGCGTTCCCGACGACCCGAGACGGTGGACCGACGCATGCGATCGCTCTCTCTCGCCCCCCTCGCCCTCGTGCTCGCCTGTGCCGTGGCGCCGGTGCCGCCGGCTCTCGCGCAGGACAAGGGCTCGGTCGATCCGAAACCGCTGCCGCCGCTCGCCCATCCGGAGGATCCCAAGACGCCGGCGAAGCAGCTGTTCGGGCGGGTGCGAACGCCGACCACCGGCAAGGCCGAGGTGATCGGTTTTTATGCCAAGGGCTGCCTCGCGGGCGCCATCGCCCTGCCGGTGAACGGGCCGGCGTGGCAGGTGATGCGGCTGTCGCGCAACCGCAACTGGGGCCACCCCGTCCTGGTGGACACTTTGGAGACGCTGGCCCTCCGGGCGCAAAAAGCGGGATGGCCGGGGCTTTTGGTCGGCGACATGTCGCAGCCGCGCGGCGGACCGATGATCACCGGGCACGCGAGCCATCAGGTCGGGCTCGACGCCGACATCTGGCTCACCCCGATGCCCGACCGGGAGCTGACCCGGCGCGAGCGCGAGGAGACGTCGGCCACCATGGTGGTGGCGAAGAGCCGCGAGGACGTCGACCCGCGGGTGTGGACGCCGGGGCATTTCGCGGTGATCTCGACCGCGGCAAAACTGCCGAACGTCGAGCGCATCTTCGTCAATGCCGCGATCAAGAAGGCCCTGTGCCGGGAGGCTGGCAGCGACCGGGCGTGGCTGCACAAGGTGCGGCCCTATTGGGGGCACGACTATCACTTCCACATCCGCTTGAAATGCCCGCCGGGCGAGACGCTGTGCAAGAGCCAGCCGCCGCCGCCCGCCGACGAGGGCTGTGGCAAGGCGCTCGCCTGGTGGTTCCGCGATTCGGTGCTGCACCCGCGCCCGCCGAAGCCGCCCACGACGCCGCCGAAGGTGAAGCCCAAGCCGCGCCCGCAGCTCACGCTGGCCGGCCTGCCGCCGGCCTGCCGGGCGGTGCTCGCGGCGCCGTGAGGGAGCCGTTAGTCGTAGGGTGGGCAGAGGCGCGCCAGCGCCGTGCCCACCCGTGACGCTTTTTGTCGAAGGTTTCCGTGGGCACGCTTCGCTTTGCCCACCCTACGGCTCTACGGTCGCGCTACACTCGCTCGAGCGCCTGCAAAAGATCGCCGACCAGATCGTCCGCATGCTCGAGCCCGGCGGAAAAGCGGATCAGCCCGTCGCCGATGCCGAGCGTCGCGCGCTGCTCGGCCGTGAGGCGCTCGTGCGTGGTCGTCGCCGGATGGGTGACGAGGCTCTTGGCGTCGCCGAGATTGTTGGAGATCTTGATCAACTTCAGCGCGTCGAGAAAGCGGAACGCGCCGGCCTTGCCGCCGGCGATCTCCAGCGCGACCAGGGTCGAGCCGGCCCGCATCTGCTTTCTCACGACGTCGGCCTGCGGGTGGTCCGCTCTGCCCGGATAGACGAGCCGCACGAGATTGCGGTGGCCGGCGAGCGCGTCGGCGACCCGGGCGGCGGTCGCGGTCTGGCGCTCCACCCGCAGCGAGAAGGTTTCCAGGCTCTTCAGCATTACCCAGGCATTGAACGGCGACAGGCACGGGCCGGTCTGCCGCAGCAGCATGTGGACGTTGTCCTGGATGAATTGTTCGGAGCCCAGCACGATGCCGCCCATGCAGCGCCCCTGCCCGTCGACATGCTTGGTGGTCGAATAGACCACGCAGTCGGCGCCGAGCGTCAACGGGCTCTGCCACAGCGCGGTGGCAAACACGTTGTCGACCACCAGCGTCGCCCCGGCGGCGTGGGCGATCTCGGCCACCGCCGCGATGTCCACCACCTCGAGCGTCGGGTTCGACGGGCTCTCGAGATAAAAGACGCGCGTCTCCGGCCGCACCGCGGCGCGCCACTGGTCGAGGTCGCGGCCGTCGACCAGCGTCGCCGTCACGCCGAAGCGCGAGAGAAGGTCCGAGATCACCCACGAGGCCGAGCCGTAGAGCGCGCGCGCCGCGACGATGTGATCGCCCGCCTTCACCTGCCCGACGAGCGCTGCCGTCACCGCCGCCATGCCGCTCGCGGTGGCACGCGCCGCCTCGGCGCCCTCGAGTGCCGCCATCCGCGCCTCGAACATCGCCACCGTCGGGTTGGAATGGCGCGAATAGACGAAGCCGCCGGTGCCGGCAAAACGCTCCTCGCACTCCGCCGCCGAGCCGTAGGTGAAGCCCTGCGTCAGAAACAGCGCCTCGGCGGTCTCGCCGAACGGCGAGCGCAGCGTGCCGGCATGCACGAGTTTTGTCTCGGCGTGCCAGCCGGCGGTTTCGGGCTGCGCAGCGGAACAGGGATCGGACGCGGATTTGGACACGTCGTCGGACACGGGCATGGGGCGCCTCCTGGGCAACAAAAAACCCGGCCGAGTTCGGCCGGGCGCACGTGTCCCCGGCCTTTTAGCATCCTTGTTTAACGTGGCGGCAAGCCGGCCGGCTCAAATGACCACGGGATAACCGGCGCTGATAGCGACGCGACGGCTTCCCGTCAAGACGGGGCTCCGTTAAGAGACGGGCATGTCCGCGTTGTCGGCGCCGCCGGACGACCCGTCCGCGTGTGCGCGAGGAGGGTTCGTGCCGCTCGCCTTCGGCCCTGCAGACCGGGGCGTCTTGCCCGACCGCATGATCGCGTCGCTGATCTCGGCCGGCGGCATCCGCACGGCCGGCCAAACCTTCGACGACGACCAGATCCAGCCGGCGAGCCTCGACCTGCGGCTCGGCGAGGTCGCCTACCGGGTGCGCGCGAGCTTTTTGCCCGGACCCGGAACCAGCGTCGCGCAGCGGATCGACACGATAAAGCTGCACGAGATCACGCTCGGCGACGGCGCGGTGCTGGAGACCGGCTGCGTCTATATCGTGCCGCTTTTGGAAAGCCTCGCGCTGCCGGCCGATCTCGGCGCGGCGGCGAACCCCAAAAGCTCGACCGGCCGGCTCGACGTGTTTACCCGCGTGATCGCCGATGGCGCGCGCGCCTTCGACCGCATCGAGGCCGGCTATCACGGCCCGCTCTATCTCGAGATCAGCCCGCGCACCTTCCCGGTGCTGGTGCGGGAAGGCTCGCGACTGTCGCAGATGCGTTTTCACCGCGGGCGCGATTTGGTGACCGGCGACGACCTGATCGCGCTCCACCGGCGCGAGAGGCTGGTCGACGAGGCGGGCGCAGATCTCGCCGAGGGGGTGGCGGTGGCGGTCGACCTCGCCGGCTTCGGCCCCGACGGGCTGGTCGGCTTCCGCGCCAAGCACCACACCGGGCTGATCGACGTCGACCGCCGCGGCGGCTACGAGGTGGGCGAGTTCTGGGAGCCGCTGAAGGCGAGCCGCCAGAAGGATCTGATCCTCGATCCGGACGCGTTCTACATCCTCGCCTCCAAGCAGGCGGTGCAGGTGCCGCCCGACTACGCCGCCGAGATGGTGCCGTTCGATCCGCTGGTCGGCGAGTTCCGCGTGCATTACGCCGGCTTCTTCGATCCCGGTTTCGGCGTGGCGGAGGCCGGCGGCGGCGGCGCCCGCGCGGTGCTCGAGGTGCGCTCGCACGAGGTGCCGTTCATCCTGGAGCACGGGCAGACCGTCGGCCGGCTGGTCTACGAGCGCATGCTGGCCCAGCCCGACCAGCTCTACGGCGAGGGCATCGGCTCCAATTATCAGGCGCAGGGCCTGAAGCTCTCCAAGCATTTTCGGGTGTGACGGCGCTGTCGTGCGCGGCGGCACGCGGGTGGCGGCCGCCTCGCTCCGCCCGAGTGGCGGGAAAGCGCTACTCCGCCCCTTCCGACACGACCTGGTCGGTCGGGATGCGCAGGGTGGCGCAGGCGCCGTCGGGCGGGAACGCCAGCGACACCTCCGACTTCAGCCCCTCGGCGAGCATGCGCGAGATGATGGTGTGGCCGAAACCGTGGCGGGTCGGCGGCGTCACCGGCGGGCCGCCCTGCTCGCGCCAGGTGAACACCAGCGTGCCGTCCTCGATCCGCCAGACGATCGCGATGGTGCCGCCGGGCACCGACAGCGCGCCGTACTTGGAGGCGTTGGTGGCGAGCTCGTGCAGCACCAGCGACAGGTTCTGCACCGCCTCGAGCCGCAGCATCAGCGCCGGCCCGTCGATCGTCAGGCGTGAGCGGCCGGCGAACGGATAGAGCTGCGCCTCGACCACCTCGGCGAGCGGCGCGCCCTGCCAGTGCTGGCGCACCAGAAGGTCGTGGGCGAGCGCCAGCGCCTGGATGCGCGCCATGAAGCGCTGCTCGAAATCGGCCGTGTCCGTGCTCGCACGCAGCAGCTGACGGGCGAGCGCCTGGATCACCGCGAGCAAGTTCTTGGTGCGGTGCGACAGCTCGTGCATCAGCAGCTCGACGTGCTCCTCGCGCCGCTTGCGGGCGGTGATGTCGGTCGACACGCCGATCAGGCCGACCACCGTGCCGGCGGCGTCGCGGAACGGCGACTTGGTCGAGAGATAGACGCGCGGCTCGCCGCCGGGGGTGGTGAAGGTCTCCTCCAGCCGGTGCGTGCGGCCGCTTTCCATCACCGCGCGGTCGTTCGCCATCACCGCCTCGGCCTGGGCGCGGTCGTGATGGAAGTCGCGTTCGGTGTGGCCGATCACCGCCTCGGCGGGGCGGCCGATCACCGAGAGGCAGGAGGGGTTGGCCATCAGCATGCGGCCGGCGCGGTCCTTCACGTAGATCAGGTCGGGGGTGGTGGCGCTGACGGCATCGAGCAGCGCACTCGCGCGGGCGAGATCCTCCTCGGCGCGCTTGCGCACCGTCACGTCGATGCCGACGCCGACCATCCGCCGCGGCGGCGCGTCGAACAGCCGCGAGCGCCGCTCGACCCAACGCACCTCGCCGTCCGGCCGCACCACGCGGAACTGCAGCGGCGCCTCGCCGTCCTCGCCGCCCAGGCCGGCCCGGCGGGCGCCCATGATCTTCTCGCGGTCGTCCGGATGGACGCGTGCGAGAAAGGCGGTGAGCGTCGGGCGGGTGGTGTCGGGATCGTAGCCGAGCAGGCGGAAGAACTGGCGCGACCAGCGCACCTCGTCGGTGTCGATCAGCCACTCCCACGAGGCGATGTCGCCGGCCGCCTGCGACAGCTCGAGGAAGGCCGCATTGGTGCGCAGCGTCTCCTCGATGCGCTTGCGCTCGCCGACGTCGCGATGCACGGCCGACAGGCCGATGATGCGGCCGTCGGGCGTCCGCATCGGCGCGCCCGAGATGCCGACCTCGACCGGCGCGCCGTCCTTGCGGACGCGCACCGCCTCGAAATACACGGTCTCGCCGGCGACCAGCACGCGGGCGGAGTTGTCGAACACCTCGCGGTCGCGGCCCTCCGGCGCGATGATCGACAGGGGCCGGCCGATCGCCTCCTCGGCGGTCCAGCCGTAGAGGCGGGTCGCGCCCTCGTTCCAGGAGAGGATTTTGCGGTCCGGCCCGATCGAGAAGATGGCGTCGCTCGAGCCGGCGACCACGGCGGCGAGATGGGCGTCGGTCGCCTCGGCCTGCCGGCGGGCGGTGATGTCCTGATGGATCAGCACGGCACGCGCCGCCCGCCCGTCGCTCCCGGCCGCGGTTTGCGAGGCGGTCTCGGACGTGGTTTCCCACGTGGTTTCCCACGTGGTTTCCCACGTGGTCTCGATCCAGCGCACGGTGCCGTCGGGATCGACCACGCGATAGTCGATGCGGTCGGTGCCGGCCGTGGTCAGCACCTGCGGCAGCACGGCGTCGACGGTGTCGCGGTCGTCCGGGTGGATCACCGCCAGATGCGCCGCGCGCGCCTCGGAGAAGGTGGTCCAGTGCGGCGCGAAGCCCATCACGTCGGAAAAATTGTCGGACGGCACCATCGTGCGGCTCGCCAGATCGACGTCGACGAAGGCGAAGCGACCGATCCGGCTCGCGAGCTTCAGCCGCTCGGCGCCGGCCCGCACCGCGGCCTGGGCGGCGTCGCGCTGGCGCAGGATGTCGCTCGCCCCGGCGAAGGCGCGCCAGACGTCGGCGAGCTCGCGGATCTGGCGGCCGGCCGGCGGCAGCGGGCGGCCGTGCGCGAGTGCCATCGCCGCGCCCTGCAGGGCGCGCACCGGCTCGGCGATGCGGTGGGCGAGAAACAGGGCGAGCCCGATCGCCACGCCCGCGAACGCGGTGCCGAGCGCGAGCAGCGCGAGCCCGCGCCGCAGCGGACTGCTCAGAATGTCCTGCGGGATGCCGATCACCGCGGTCCAGCCGGTGGCCGGCGAGCGGCGGAAGGCGTTGCGCTGGGCGACGCCCTCGTAGGTCACGTTGTCGAAGTGGCCGGTCTGCTGGCCGCCGACGGCGGCGGCGATCAGCTCCGGCCGGGCCGGCAGGCCGACGAAGTGCTCGGGCTGGTGCGAGCGGGCGACGAAAGAGCCGCGCCGGTCGACCACCGCGGCGATCCAGCCGTCGGGCAGCCCCGCCTGGCGCAGCACGTCGCCGAGCTCGGACGGGCGCACCGCGGCGGAGAGCGCGGCGACCGGCCGCCCGTCCTCCATCACCGGCACCGCGACGAGGGTGATCGGCCGCCCGGTCACGCCGCCGACCAGCACGTCGGTGACCACCGGCTCGCCACGCTCGAACACCGGCGCGAGCGGCGCGAGGTCGGTGCGTCGGGTCGCCACGCTCGCGTCGGTGGGAAGCGTCGAGACGAGATGGCGTCCCTCGCGGTCGAGCAGCACGATCCGGTGGCCGAGGCTCGCGGCGGCCGCGTGCGCCGCCCGGTCGAACGCCACACGCTGGTCGTCGTCGGCGAACGGCAGCATCGCCAGCGTGCGAAGGGTCGACTCGACGGCGAAGATGCGGGCGTCGATCAGGCGGACGGTGACGGCGGCGACGTCCTCGGCGCGCTGCTCGAGCGCGAGCCGCTGGTCGGCGGCCGAGCGGAAAATGCTGAAGCCGGCGAACACCAGCACCGGCAGGAGCGTCGCGATGACGAGAACCAGCAGCCGCGAGCGGATGGAGCGCTCGCGCGGCCCGAGCCAGCCTTGCCCGCGCCCTTGCGGCTCGTCCCCCAAACGCCGTCCCCCAGCTCCCTCGGTCCGGCCTCCGGGCAGCGTCGGCGCCGCCGGGCGGACTCGTGAGTTCCCATGGTAATGTATGGCCGTCTTACATTGGGCGCAACGTCGCACCATCCCTTACACCGTGGCGTACCGCGGCACGGGGCGGCTGCCCCCGATTTCGCCGCCGGGCCTCTTGCCCGGACCGGGCCGGCGCGGGTAATGTCTGCGCCGCGCGGGCGTAGTTCAGTGGTAGAACGACAGCTTCCCAAGCTGTATGTCGTGGGTTCGATTCCCATCGCCCGCTCCAAACGGCGCCTCCCGCGCGCTCCGGGAAGCCGCGTCCGAGCCCGTTTCGAGCACCGAGCTCCGAGAACCGGGCGCCGAGAACCGGTGTCGAGCACCGGGCTCAGAAACGAGCGATCTCCGAAAAGCCATCCCGAGCCACGAGAAGAGCCCGCATGATCGTCGTCGTGATGGGCGTCTCCGGCAGCGGCAAGACCACCGTCGGCCGGCTGCTCGCCGCCCGGCTCGGCTGCGGCTTCTCCGACGCCGACGATTTTCACCCGGCCGCCAATATCGAGAAGATGCGCGCCGGCATCCCCCTGACCGACGCCGACCGCCGTCCGTGGCTCGATGCGATACACGCGGCGATGGTCGGGTTCGAAGCGGCCGGCGAGGACCGGGTGATCGCCTGCTCGGCGCTCGCGGCGTCGTATCGCGAGCGGCTGGCGCCGCGCGGCGAGGCGGTGTTCGTCCTGCTGACCGGCTCCGCCGCGCTGCTGGCGACGCGGCTCGCCGGACGGGTCGGTCACTTCTTCGCGCCGAGCCTGCTCGCCAGCCAGCTGGCGACGCTCGAGGTGCCTGACGACGCGATCGTGATCGACGTCGCCCCGCCGCCCGACGTGATCGTCGACGAGATTTTTCGGCGGCTCGCCCTCTGCCGTCTCCACCCGTCTCGCAGTGCAGCAGAAGACGACGACCGGTGAGCGAGACGCGAGCGGCGATCGCGGTTTCGCGCGTTCGTTCGATCTCCGTTCCGGCTGCGTGATTTTGTCGCCAGGCGCACGGATCGGATGCTTGACCCGAACGCATGGCAGGCCGTCAGAGAGACGTCTGGAGATCCGATAAACCGCACTCCATTGCCCGATCGGCCCAATTGCGGTAAGTCGCGCGAGGATACTCGAAAAGCCGGAGGACGCGATGGCCGAACACGCCACCGTGGTGGTCGAGACCGCATCGGGCAACGACGTGGCGCAGCACGAGGCGACCTATCGCCGCTTCGTTCGGCTCGTCAAATGGGCCACCCTGTCGGTCGCCCTGGTGCTCGCTCTGATGGCTCTGTTCCTGGTCTGAGAACGCCGCGGACGGCACCGTCGGCAACGGTCCGCCGCGTCCGTCCGGTCACGCCTGTGCAGGAGACACCATGAAGATCGCGATTTGTGCCGAGGCCGACGCTGCCGAACCGCGGGTCGCCGGAACGCCGGAGACCGTGAAGAAGATGAAGGCGCTCGGCGCCGACGTCGCGGTCGAGCCGGGAGCGGGCGTGAAGTCGGGCATCCTCGACGCCGACTACGAGGCCGCCGGCGCCACCGTCACCCGTGACGCCGCGCGCGACGCCGACGTCGTGCTGAAGGTCCGCCGCCCCAACGAGATGGAGCTGACCTCCTACAAGAAGGGCGCGATCGTCATCGCCATCATGGACCCGTACGGCCACCAGGCCGCGCTCGAGGCGATGGCCAAGGCCGGCGTCACCGCCTTCGCGATGGAGCTGATGCCGCGCATCACCCGCGCCCAGTCGATGGACGTGCTGTCGAGCCAGGCGAACCTCGCCGGCTACCGCGCGGTGATCGACGGCGCCGCCGAGTACGGCCGCGCGCTGCCGATGATGATGACCGCCGCCGGCACGGTGCCGGCCGCCAAGGTGTTCGTGATGGGCGCCGGCGTCGCCGGCCTGCAGGCGATCGCCACCGCCCGCCGGCTGGGCGCCATCGTCACCGCCACCGACGTCCGCCCGGCCGCCAAGGAGCAGGTGGAATCGCTCGGTGCGAAGTTCATCGCGGTGATGGACGACGAGTTCAAGCAGGCCGAGACCGCCGGCGGCTACGCCAAGGAGATGTCCAAGGAGTATCAGGCGAAGCAGGCGGCCCTGGTCGCCGATCACGTCAAGAAGCAGGACATCGTGGTCACCACCGCGCTGATCCCCGGCCGCCCGGCGCCGAAGCTGATCTCGGCCGAGATGGTCGCCTCGATGAAGCCCGGCTCGGTGCTGGTCGATCTGGCGGTCGAGCGCGGCGGCAATGTCGAAGGCGCGGTGCCCGGCGAGGTCGCCGAGGTGAACGGCGTCAAGATCGTCGGCCATCTCAACGTGGCGGGCCGGCTCGCCGCCTCGGCCTCCGGCCTCTATGCCAAGAACCTCACCACGTTCCTCGAGATCCTGGTCGACAAGAAGACCAAGGAGCTCGCGCTCAACTGGGACGACGACATCCTGAAGGCGACGGCGCTCACCCGCGACGGCGCGGTGGTCCACCCGAACTTCGCACCGAAGACGGCGGCCTGAGGCCGCCGGCGGTGTCAACCGAACCGCGCCTCTGCCGCCCGGGAGAGGCGACTGCTCGTTTCTGGGAGAGCTTGTGATGGAGCATATGGCCGGGGCGATCGACCCCTTCATCTTTCGGCTGTCGATCTTCGTGCTGGCGGTGTTCGTCGGCTACTACGTGGTGTGGTCGGTGACGCCGGCGCTGCACACGCCGCTGATGTCGGTGACCAACGCGATCTCGTCGGTGATCGTGGTGGGCGCCCTGCTCGCGGTCGGCGTCGACACGGTCGGCGACGGCAGCCCGATCTTCGCGCGCCTGCTCGGCTTCATTGCGCTGATCTTCGCCTCGGTGAACATCTTCGGCGGCTTCCTGGTCACCCAGCGCATGCTGGCGATGTACACCAAGAAGAAGAAGTGAGCGCGGCGACTGCCGCCCTGCAGGTTCAGCCGACGGATCCGGGCGAGGGGGGCCGGATTCGCCGCATCGAGCTTCCGTGCACTCCCCTCATTCCGGCCGATCCGCCGCGTGCGGCGACGGCGGAGACGCTGCGGCTCAATGAGGACGATGTGACATGAACGCTGATCTCGCCGCGCTCCTGTATCTTGTGGCAGGAGTGCTGTTCATCCTGGCTCTACGCGGGCTCTCCAGCCCCGAGTCGAGCCGGCGCGGCAATTACTTCGGCATGGTCGGCATGCTGATCGCGGTGGTGACGACGCTCGCCTCGCACGAGCCGGCCGGCATCGGCGGCTGGATCCTGGTGATCCTCGGCCTGGCGATCGGCGGCGGCGTCGGCGCCTACATCGCCCGCAAGGTGCCGATGACCGCGATGCCCGAGCTGGTCGCCGCCTTCCACTCGCTGGTCGGCATGGCCGCGGTGCTGGTCGCCGCCGGCGCGCTCTACGCCCCGGAGGCGTTCGGCATCGGCGTGCCCGGCGCGATCCACGGCGCCAGCCTGATCGAGATGTCGCTCGGCGTGGCGATCGGCGCGATGACCTTCACCGGCTCGGTGATCGCCTTCTCCAAGCTGTCGGGACGGATGAGCGGCAAGCCGATCATGCTGCCCGGCCGCCACGTCATCAACATCCTGCTGTTCGCCGGCATCGTCGCGCTGATCTGGTGGTTCACCCACACCGAGAGCTACGCCGCCTTCTGGCTGCTGACGCTCGCGGCGTTCCTGTTCGGCGTGCTGATCATCATCCCGATCGGCGGCGCCGACATGCCGGTCGTCATCTCGATGCTGAACTCCTATTCGGGATGGGCGGCCGCCGGCATCGGCTTCACGCTCGGCAACTCGGCGCTGATCATCACCGGCGCGCTGGTCGGCTCGTCGGGCGCGATCCTGTCCTACATCATGTGCAAGGGCATGAACCGCTCGTTCGTCTCGGTCATTCTCGGCGGCTTCGGCGGCGAGGTGGCCGGCGGCGGTGCCGGCGAGCAGGAGCAGCGCCCGGTCAAGCTCGGCTCGGCCGACGACGCCGCCTTCATCATGAAGAACGCCGGCAAGGTGATCATCGTCCCCGGCTACGGCATGGCGGTCGCCCAGGCGCAGCACGCGCTGCGCGAGATGGCCGACAAGCTGAAGGCGGAGGGCGTCGAGGTGAAGTACGCCATTCACCCGGTCGCCGGCCGCATGCCCGGCCACATGAACGTGCTGCTCGCCGAGGCCAACGTGCCCTACGACGAGGTGTTCGAGCTCGAGGACATCAATTCGGAGTTCGCCCAGGCGGACGTCGCCTTCGTGATCGGCGCCAACGACGTCACCAACCCGGCCGCCGAGGAGGATCCGTCCTCGCCGATCTACGGCATGCCGGTCCTCCAGGTGTGGAAGGCGGGCACCGTGATGTTCTCCAAGCGCTCGCTCGCCTCGGGCTATGCCGGCATCGACAACCCGCTGTTCTATCGGGACAACACGATGATGCTGCTGGGCGACGCCAAGAAGATGACCGAGGCGGTCGTCAAGGCGCTCGACTGAGCCCGCGTCTCGTCGCCGGCCACGGCCGGCGACCTCCAGGCTTCGAGGCACGGCCCCCGCGGGCCGTGCCTTTCTTTTTGCCCGCTCGCCGGGCCGCTCCCCACCGCGCCGTGGCGCGACCATCGCCTCGCCCGCACCGCCGGCCCATCCTCGCCCGGCCGCCGATGCTGAGCGCCAGCGCCTGCACGACATCGTTGCGTGCGGGCTTGCGCGAACCTTTCGCCCGACTCCGGCTTCTAAGAGCATGACGACCGGCGGCGTTCCGTCCGCCGGCAGACACGGAGGTTTCTCCATGCGCTCGGCCCTGCCCGCTTTGGCGGCATTGGCGGCTCTTGCGGCCCTCGCCGCGCTCGACGTCGGCCCGGCCCGCGCCCAGACCGGCCCGATCTATCCGTGGTGCGCCGAATATGCCGGCCGTACCGGCGGCGGCACCAACTGCTACTTCGCCAATCTGTGGCAGTGCCAGCAGGCGATCAGCGGCAATGGCGGCACCTGCTACCGCAACCCGTTCATGGCCTATGGCGCCGGCCGCCAGGGCGACGGCTATTACGACGGCCAGCCGCGCCGCCGCCATCGCGGCGACCGCTGAGCGCCCGTTCCGGCGCCCCCGTCACGGCCGAGCGCGTCGCCGGCACCCGATGTCGGCGACGCGGGTCACCGATCGTTCACGCCAGCGCGGGGTCTTCAGCGAAACGCTCCCCGCGGCGGGGAAATCGCACTATGATGGCGGCTGCGACAGCGAGACGAGGAGGCCCTTGTGCGTGCTGTGAGCCTGGCCGCGGGTGCGGTCGCCCTCTGTGCGGCGGTGCTGCCGGTCCGCCCGGCCGATGCCTATCCGGTCTATCCGTGGTGCGCCTTCATCAACACCTTCGGCGGCATGACCAACTGCTATTACAGCGAGGAGTGGCAATGCCGGCAGGCGCTGCTCGGCAATGGCGGCTACTGCTACGAGAACCCGTTCTACACCGCCGCGCCGCCGCCCCCGCAGAAGCGGGCGCGCCGAAGCCGCGACCGCTGACCCGCCCTCCCCTTCGGCCGCACCACCCCCGCATGGCCCCGCATCGCCCCTCCGCCCGCCCGGCGCCCGCCGGGTCGCCCGCATGACCGTGCTGGTCGTGGCGATCGGCGGCGTCGCGCTCTATGGCGGCGTGGTGGCGGCGATGTATGTCGCGCAGCGCAGCCTGATGTATACGCGCGATCCGCGCCGCACGCCCCCGGCCGAGGCGGGGCTGCCGCAGGCCGACGAGGTCTTTCTCGACACCGCCGACGGCGAGCGCATCGTCGCCTGGCACGTGCCGCCGCGCGACGGCCGGCCGGTGCTGCTCTATCTGCACGGCAATGGCGGCACCTTGCGCCAGCGCGCCGACCGCTTCGCCGGCCTGTTGGCCGACGGGTTCGGGCTGGTCGCGCCGACCTATCGGGGGTTCGGCGGCTCGTCGGGCACGCCGACCGAGGACGGCCTCGCACGCGACGCGGAGGCCGCGTGGGCCTTCACCGCCGCTCGCTATCCGCCGGAAAACATCGTGGTGTGGGGCGAATCGCTCGGCACCGGCGTCGCGGTGCGGCTGGTCGGCGAGCATCCGGTCGGCCGGCTGGTGCTGGAGGCGGCGTTCACCTCGACGGCCGATGTCGGGCAGCGCAGCTATCCGCTGATCCCGATCGGCCTCTTGATGAAGGACCAGTTCCGCTCGATCGATCGCGCCGGCGCAATCACCGTGCCGACCCTGGTGATGCACGGGGCGAAGGACGGGCTGGTGCCGATCTCCCAGGCCGAGCGGTTGTTTTCCGCGATCCCGGCGCCCAAGCGGTTCGTCCGCTTTCCGGACGGCGGCCACGACAAGCTCGACCCGCACGGCGCCAGCGACGCGGTGCGGGATTTTCTGGCGACCCCGGTCGAGGCGCTGTCCGGCACGCCCACGGACCCCTCCGCGCCACCAGCGGACCGGGCGACGGCGGCCGAGTGACGGCGAAAGCCGAACGGCAAACGCTCGGTGGCAAAAGCTCAGTTACAAACGCTCAGTTGAAGGTCGTGTAGGTGCGGCCGAGCTCGCCGCCGACGCGCCGAAAACCGTCGATCGCCGGCTGGAAATCCTTGCGCAGAGCCAAGGCCTTGGCATAGGAGCCGGCGGCCTTCTCGCGGTCGTTCTGGCGCTCGTAGGCGAGCCCGCGGCTGGTCCAGGCCTGGATGTTTTCCGGCTCCATCTGAACCGCGTCGTCGAGGTCGTCGGCTGCCGCCTTGGTGTCGCCGATCGCGAGATAGGTCAGCGCGCGCGCGACATAGGGCTCCGCCTGCTGCTGCGACAGGCCGATCGCGGTCGAGAAATCGTCGATCGCGTACTGGTATTGCCGCTGGCTCTGATAGAGCAGCCCGCGATTGTAGTAGGCCTGGGCGTTGTCGGGGCGGATCTGGATCGCCTTGTTGAAGTCCTGCAGCGCCGCCAGGAGGTCGCCCTTCGCCCGGTGCACCATGCCGCGGCCGACATGGGCGACCGCATAGCTCGGGTCGATCTCGAGCGCCCGGTCGTAATCGGCGAGCGCCGGCTCGATCTGGCCCATCTGGCGGTAGACGAGGCCGCGATTGGCATAGGCCTGGGCGTAGCGGGGATCGAGCGTGATGGCGCGGTCGAAGTCGGCCAGCGCCTCCTTGTAGCGCCCGGCCTGGCCGAGCACCGATCCGCGCATGTTGTAGGCCTGCGGATCGTTCGGGTTCTTCGCCAGGACCGCGGTGAGCGAGGAGAGGTTGGCGGGCGAAGCGGCCGAGGCGCTGTCGTCGCCGGGACCGGCGGTCGGCATGTTCATCATGGTCTCGCAGGAGGCGAGCACCATGGCGGCCGCCACCAGTGCGGCGACCGTGACGACCCGGCTCCGGCGGACGCGGCCTGCGCCGACGAAGCCTGGAACGTCCCTCCGTCCGATCATGCCATCCTCGCTGCCGCATCCCGCCACGCCGTCGGCGCGACCGGTCGGGGTCCCCGTGAACCCGGGTGAGGCACCCTGGGTCGGGGACGAAAGCGGCGATCTTGCGGCGACGCGACGATCCCGTCGCGGGACGAGGCTTTGGGAAAACGGGACCGGAGGCCGAACGGCCCCGATCGCCGCGGTCGGATCACCGCGGAGAGGCGCCGCGACAGGAGATCAGCGCGGCGCGGCGCTGCGCATGCCACCACCCGGACCACGCGCGCCGGCGCGCACGGCGGGCTTCGGCTTGCCGGGAATCAGACCCTCGCGCTGGGCGCGCTTGCGGGCGAGCTTGCGAGCGCGGCGGATCGCCTCGGCCTTCTCCCGCGCCTTGCGCTCGGAGGGCTTCTCGTAATGGCCGCGCAGCTTCATCTCGCGGAAGATGCCCTCGCGTTGCATCTTCTTCTTGAGCGCCTTCAGGGCCTGGTCGACGTTGTTGTCGCGAACGAGTACCTGCACGAAGGTTCCTCTCGAAAATTGTCCGGTGATGGGGCGGGCCGCCCGCTCGCGATCCGAGACCGCGCGGGCTCCCGAGTGGCGGGCGTTTAGCAGACCCAGGAGGAGAAGTCCATCATCGGAAGGGCGTTCCGGCCGTTTCGGCGGCAAAAGGCGCATCAAAACGTCGCGACGGGCGGCGGGCGATCACGGATTCCCGTGCCTGCCCCGCACCGCCGCCGAAAACCGGTCGCGCGCAAGACGGCATTCGGGGCGGGTCAGGACACGCCCCAAAGCCGTACGGCACGACGCCAGCAGCTTTCCGTCGAGTTCCGCCGGCACACCGCGCGCGGTCGTCCAGAACGAGACGATGCCCGCGACCTCGGCACCGTCCAACGCCGCCGCCAAGGACTGCGCCACCGCCTCGATGATGGCCCGCGGCTCGGTCGATGGATCCACCACGTCGGAGCGCGCTGCCGCGCTCGTCACGACGGTATCGACGGCCGAGTCCAGGCTCGACCGGACCGACAGAAACGTGGAGACGACGGCCTCGTCCCATTCCGCCGTGGTGTCGGCCTCCTGACGCAAGGCCTTGGACTGCGACCCGCGTGCCGGCGCGATACCGAGGAGATGGACGCGGACGCCGTAGTTCTGAGCGATCTGCACCCCGACCCGGACATCCTCGTCGCCCGACAGCAGCACCGCATCGCAGATCGCCCCGAGGCGCGCCAGCTCGATGAGATCGGTGACGATGAGCGAGTCGACGCCCTTTTGCTCGCCGGCGCTGTTCAACATCCCGAGCCGCAGCTTGACGTCGTCGAGCCCGGCCAAGAGCTCCTGCTCGATGGTCGGGCCGCGAAAGCTCGCGCCGTCGTACCAATAGATTCGGAGCAGCTCGCAGCCGCCGGCCTTCTGCCCCGCGGTCTCGGCGAGCCGGGCGACGACGGCGGAACCGTCCAGAGCCAACGACGCTCTCGGCCGACCGGCTCCCGTCAATGCGACCGAGCCCTGCGCGAACAGGTAACCGGCATCGACGAACACGGCGACCCGCTTCAAGTCACGCTCCTGAAAAGAAATAAAAACAGCCTGCGAACAGAAAATAGAAAGGGCCCCCGCGGGGGCCCTCGATAGGCCCGCCGCTTCCGAGTGAACATAGCGGAATGCAGCGGGGTATGGATTATATACGGTACGAAGCGGACAACCGCAAGGAGTCGGTCACTCCGGCAGCACGCGGGTGACGTGCCCCATCTTGCGGCCGGGACGCACCGTCGCCTTGCCGTAGAGATGGACCGTGGCGCCGGGCACCGTGAGCCAGGCGCGATGGTCCAAAATCTCGTCGCCGATCAGGTTGTGCATCTCGACCCGGCCGTGGCGCACCGGCACGCCGAGCGGCCAGCCGGCGATCGCCCGCACGTGCTGCTCGAACTGCGACACCGACGCGCCGTCGAGCGTCCAGTGGCCGGAATTGTGGACCCGCGGCGCGATCTCGTTGACCAGCACCGGGCGGGCGGCGCCCGGCACCACGAACATCTCGACCCCCAGCACGCCCACGTAATCGAACGCCTCGGCGATCTTTCCGGCGATCGCGCGCGCCTCCTCGGCGATCGCGTCCGGCACCGCCGCCGGTACCCGCGAGACCTTCAGAATATGGTCGCGGTGCTCGTTCTCGGCGATGTCGTAGACCTGGACGGTGCCGTCGAGGCCGCGCGCGGCGATCACCGACACCTCGCGCTCGAACGGCACGAACGCCTCGAGGATCGCCGGCTGCTCGCCGATGTCGCTCCAGGCGGCGTGCGGGTCGTCGCCCTCGCGAAGAATCCTTTGGCCCTTGCCGTCGTAGCCGAACCGCCGGGTCTTCAGCACCGCCGGCCGGCCGAGCGCGGCGAGCGCCGCCTCGAGGTCGTCCGGCCCGTCGACCGCCGCATGCGGCGCGGTGGCGATCCCGAGGCTTTCCACGAAGCGCTTCTCCGCCAAGCGGTCCTGGGTGGTGGCGAGCACCCGCGGATCGGGCAGCACCGGCACCCGGGCCGAGAGGAAGGTCGCGGTCTCGGCCGGGACGTTCTCGAACTCGTAGGTGACGACGTCGACGTCCTCGGCGAAGCGGTCGAGGGCGACCTTGTCGGTGTAGTCGGCCTCGCTCACGCGGTGCACCACGTCGAACGCGCAGGAGCGCGGATCGGGACACAGCACGTGGCACTTGAAGCCGAGCCGGGCGGCGGCGAGCGCGATCATGCGGCCGAGCTGACCACCGCCCAAGATGCCGATGACGGCGTCCGCTTCGAGCGGACGCGGCGGAACGATCACGCTGTCTCCTCCGGCACCTCGACCACCGGGATTTCGGCGACCGCCGCGGTCTGGCGGGCGCGCCACGCGGCGAGCCGCTCGGCGAGCGCCGGATCGGCGAGCGCCAAGATGCTCGCGGCGAGCAGCGCGGCGTTGATGGCCCCGGCCCGGCCGATCGCCAAGGTCCCGACCGGGATGCCGGGCGGCATCTGGACGATGGAATAGAGCGAATCGACGCCGGACAGCGCCTTCGACTCGACCGGCACGCCGAGCACCGGCAGCGCGGTGAGCGCGGCGGTCATGCCCGGCAGATGGGCGGCGCCGCCGGCGCCGGCGACGATCACCCGAAAGCCCTCGCCGGCCGCGCCCTTGGCAAACGCGTAAAGCCGCTCCGGCGTGCGGTGCGCCGAGACGATCCGGGTGGCATAGGCGATGCCGAGCGCATCGAGCGTCTCGGCGGTGTGCTTCATGGTGGCCCAGTCGGACTGGCTGCCCATGATGATCGCCACCGGCGTCGCGGACATGTCGGCTCTCGAAGCGGGAATGGATGCGGCCGCGGGCGGGCGCTCGCGGAAGGCGCGGATTATAGGAGCCGCCGGCGGCGAGGCAAGCGAGCACCGGGCCTTTTCCACCCGAGTTCCACCCGGCTGCTCGGCCGCGCGGCGCGCCGGGCGGATTCGCGAAAAAGTCGCCGCGCCACGGCGAATCACCTTAGAGACCTCGACAGATCGAGCCGCCTTTCGTCGGGTGCCCGAGCGAGCCATGCCGAGCAAGACCACCGATCCGCGCACCGTCTCGCCCGCCCTGCGGCCCGCAGCCGTGCCGCAGCCGTCGCCGCCGACCCGTGCCGCGCCGGACCCGGCGACCGAGCCGCCGCACCGGAACGGCGCCCGGCGGAAGACGCAGTCGGTGCCGGGCAAGCTCGCGCGCGAGGTGGCCCGGCTCGAGGCCGAGCTCGCGGCGATGGCGGCGCGGGTCGCCGAGCTGGAGGCGCATGCCGAGCGCGACCCCCTGACCGGCCTCTTGAACCGCCGCGGTTTTGCCGGCGAGCTCGCACGCGCGGTGTCTCACGTGCAGCGGTACGGCGGCCGGCTGGTGCTGGTCTATCTCGATCTCGACGACTTCAAGCCGATCAACGACGCGTTCGGGCACGCCGCCGGCGACGCGGTGCTGCAGGCGGTGGCGGCGACCCTGACGGCGGCGGTGCGCGTCTCCGACGCAGTGGCGCGGCTCGGCGGCGACGAGTTCGCGGTGCTCCTGTGGAACCTGAGCGACGCCGACGCCGCCGCCAAGGCGGAGCGTTTGGAGCGCCGAATCACCGAGACGACGGTGGTTCGGGAAGGATCGACGTTGCGTGTCGGCGCCTCCGCCGGCATCGCCCCGCTCGACGACGGCGACCCGGCCGCGGCACTCGCCGCGGCGGATGCCGCGATGTACCGGCGCAAGCGCACCCGCCACGGCCATGGCGGCACGCCCGCCACCCCGGCCGCCGAGCCATTTTGACGCGCCGCACAGCGTACCGTCTTTTTTCCGAACACGACGCCGCGCCCGGTGCACCGAGCCGTCGCCGGATCTCTCGCGGAAAAGTCCGCCGGGCGAGCCCGTCAGGCGATGATGTCGGGAGTGATCTGGTCCTCGATGAAGGAGATGCGATCCTTCAGCCAGAGCTTGCGCTTCTTCAGCCGCTGGACCTGCAGCTTGTCGGCGCCGGGGGCGCCTTCGAGGGCGGCGATCGCGGCGTCGAGATCGCGATGCTCCTGGCGGAGGCGCGCCAGCTCGGAGCCGAAATCCTCGCCGTCACCGTCGTTGGCACCATCGTTGATCATGGACGCTGGTCGTGCACGTTCCTGGGACCGGCACGCGAGGTGACGGTCCGATCCTGCCGGGATGAGATGGATCGCGGCCTCTCGCCGCACTGTATCGCCCCGCAGCGAAATTTTTCAAGCGTGGCAGGGGGTCCGGGCGTAACGATTCGGTAGCGCACGCTGCACTGCACAATCGAACCCGGTCGACTCGTGCGCACACGCGTGGCAGACTGTCATCGTCAGGCAACAATCTGACATGAGGAGAATCGCCATATGGCCACGCTCTCGCTTGATGACCTCGAAAACCGGCACCGGATGTTGGAGCAGGAACTCTCGGAGGCCCTCCAACATCCATCGGTCGACGATCTCCACCTCGCCGAGTTGAAGCGTCGCAAGTTGCAGCTGAAGGACGAGATCGTCCGCATGCAACAGAAGTGCAGCGTCCACTAGATCGGGATCCCTCAACAATCTGCTGTATCTTGCAGATCCGCCGGCTCTCGGGAACGAGGTCGGCGGTTCTGCGTGGGAGCGGCGGCCTCCGGCGACCACGATTCGGCAACCGCGCCTCGCCGACAGCGCCCCGGCGACAACCGCCCGCGAACAGCCACCCGCTCGGTTTTCTCCGCCCCCCTTTTACATTCCCGCTTCCTGCCCTCTTCCGCGCTCTCCCGCGGCGCGCGAATCGCTCATTCGACCGGCGCGGACGGGCGTGACGTCTCCGCGCCGCGGCCCTCGCTCTTGGACGACAACGGCTCGCCATAGAGCTCGAGCCGATAGGCGACCAGCCGGTAGCCGAGCTTCTTCGCCAGCGCCGCCTGCAGCCGCTCCATCTCCTCCGAGGTGAAATCGACCACCCGGCCGGTCTTGCGGTCGATCAGATGGTCGTGCCGCTCGCGCGGCATGTCGTAGCGGGTACGGCCGTCGTGGAAATTGTGGCGGTCGATCACCCCGGCCTCGGCCAGGAGCCGCACGGTGCGATAGACCGTGGCGATCGAGATTCGCCGGTCGATCTCGGCGCAGCGCCGCCACACCTGCTCGACGTCCGGGTGGTCCTCGGCCTCGGCCAGAAGGCGGGCGATCACCCGCCGCTGGCCGGTCATCCGCACGCCGCGGGCGGCGCAGCGCGCCTCGATCCGGGCGACGAGGGCCGCGGTGGCGGCCTCCCGGCTCGGCGTGTCGGGCGCTGCGCCCTCGTGCGCGGCGGGATGCAGGGCGTCACACGATCGCGTCATGATCCTGGTCGGTCCTCTTCCGCGATCCGCTCGCGGGTATCGACGGCATCATTGTTGGTCCGGCCGGCGCAGCTGCGAGGCGGCGTTCGCCAAAACCTCGACGATCTGCGGCTCGGCCGCGGGATCGGCGCGAAACCGCTCGGCCGCGACGTCGCGCAGATTGGCGATCGCCGCATCGACCAGCCGCGAGACGCTCGGGCCCTGGTCGCCCTCGGCCCGGCGGCGCCACGCCTTCGCCTTCTCGCCGACCGCAGCGAGCCGCGCCATCATCGCCTCGACCAGCTCGCGGTTGTCGGCGAGATGCGCCCGGCCCTCGTCGGTGATGGTGTAGAGCTTGCGGCTCCCTTCGGTCTGGCCGGTCACGTGACCGACCTCTTCGAGGTAGGTCAGGGTCGGATACACCATTCCGGGGCTCGGCGCATACCACCCCTCGGTCTTCTCCTCGAACAGCTTGATGATCTCGTAGCCGTGGCGCGGCTGCTCGGCGATCAGCGCGAGCGCCAGAAGCCGCAGGTCGCCCTGCCCCAGCATCCGGCCGAGCCGGCCGAACGGGCCGCCGTGGCCGCCGCGCATGCCGCGATGGCCGCCCTCGGGGCCGTCGCCGAAGCGGCCACCGCCGAAAAAGCCGCCGCCGAAGGCGCCGCGCCCGCCGAACTGCCGACCGCCCTCGGGGCCACCCTCCGGGCCGCCCTGGGGTCCGCCGCCGAACCGGCCGGCACCGAAAAAGCCGCGGCCGCCGAACGGGGGGCCACCCGCCGGGCCGCAGCCGCCGCCGCGACCGTGCCGGCCGCCGCGCTCGTCGGGAAGTCCGTGAAATCGTCCGAACATGGGTTCGTTCTCCGTCTGAAGATATATCTCCAGATAGGACGAAGAGCGACATAGCGCAAGATATATTTTATGACTGTCTCCGCAGCCCCCTCTTCCCCGGAGTCCCGTGCAAAATCCCGAAACCCGGCCGGGCGCGAACGGCGACCGGCCGGAGCCGACGAGACACGAGCCGGAGGGCGCCCCGGGGTCGCTCCGCCGTGGTCTCTCCGCGGGCGTCACACCGCTGCGGTCACACTGCCGCGGCCATCTCCTTCGCCATCTCGCGCAGCTTGTATTTTTGGATTTTCCCGGTGGAGGTCTTCGGGATCTCGGTGAAGATCACCTGGCGCGGGCACTTGAAGCGGGCGAGGTGCTCGCGGCACCAGTCGAGCAAGTCCTCCTCGCTCGCCTGCTGGCCCTCGCGCAGCTCGACGAAGGCGCACGGCGTCTCGCCCCACTTCTCGTCGGGCTTTGCCACCACCGCCACCGCCTGCACCGCCGGGTGCTTGTAGAGCGCGTCCTCGACCTCGATCGAGGAGATGTTCTCGCCGCCCGAGATGATGATGTCCTTGGCGCGGTCCTTCAGCTGGATGTAGCCGTCCGGGTGCATCACCCCGAGATCGCCCGAGTGGAACCAGCCGCCGGCAAAGGCGTCGTCGGTCGCCTTCTTGTTCTTCAGATAGCCGCGCATCACCACATTGCCGCGGAACATCACCTCGCCGAGCGTTTGCCCGTCGGCCGGCACGTCCTCCATGGTCGCCGCGTCCTTCACCGCGAGGTCGTCGAGGCAGGTGTAGGGCACGCCCTGGCGCGCCTTCATGATGCCCTGCTCGGCGGCCGACAGGTCGTCCCATTCGCGGTGCCAGTCGTTGATGGCGGACGGGCCGTAGGTTTCGGTGAGGCCATAGAGATGGGTCACCTCGAAGCCCGCCTCCTTCATCGCCACCAGCACCGATTCCGGCGGCGGCGCGGCGGCGGTGAAGAACTGCACCACCCCGTCGAGCGGCTTGCGGTCGGCCGGCGCGGCGTTGAGCAGCGTCGCCATCACGATCGGCGCGCCGCACAGATGGGTGACGCCGTGCGCCGCCATCAGCTCGTACATCGTCTTGGCGCGCACCTGGCGCAGGCAGACATGGGTGCCGGCGACGATCGAGATCGACCACGGAAAGCACCAGCCGTTGCAGTGGAACATCGGCAGCGTCCACAGATAGACCGGGTGCTTGCCCATCGCGCAGTTCACCACGTTGCTCATCGCGGTGAGCCAGGCGCCGCGGTGGTGATAGACGACGCCCTTCGGGTTGCCGGTGGTGCCGGAGGTGTAGTTGAGCGAGATCGCGTCCCACTCGTCGATCTCGAGCCTTCGCGCAAAACTCTCGTCGCCCTCGGCCAAGAACGCCTCGTAGTCGAGATCGCCGAGGCGCTCGCCCTCGCCGGAAAACTCCGGGTCGTCGTAGTCGATCACCAGCGGCTTCACGGCGGCCTTGTCGAGCGCCGGCCCCATCACCTTGGCGAACTCGCGGTCGGTGATCACCACCTTGGCCTCGCCGTGGTCGAGCGAGAAGGCGATGATCGCGGCATCGAGCCGGGTGTTGAGGGTGTTGAGCACGGCGCCAGCCATCGGCACGCCGTAGTGGCATTCGAGCATCGCCGGGGTGTTGGCGAGCATCACCGCCACGGTGTCGCCGCGGCCGATCCCGCGCTTGGCGAGCGCCGAGGCGAGCTTTTTCGCGCGTGCGTGAAAATCGCGATAGGTGCGGCGCAGCGGGCCGTGAACGATCGCCACCCGGTCGGGAAACACCCGCGCGGCACGCTCCAGGAAGACGAGCGGCGTGAGCGGCCGGTGGTTCGCCGGGTTCTTGTCGAGATCGATGTCGTAGATGGCCGAGGTCATCGCAGTCGCTCCTCCCGAGACGAAGTTCCCGACACGTTAGCGGAGCCGCGAGCACACTCCAACTGGCGGTGGAGTCGCGCACAGGCTTCCCGGCCGAGCGAGAGCGCGTGAGGTCAGGCCGGCCACAGCGCCCGGCCGCCCTGCCACAGGAGCGCGAGCGAGAGCAGGAACAGGAGCAGGTAGCTGATCCGATAGAACAGCTCGGTCGGGATGCGCCGCACCAGCCAGACGCCGGCGAAGCTCGACACCACCGCGAGCGGCAGCAGCGCCACCGTGGTGCCGAGCCCTTGCGGGCTGAACTGGCCGAGCGCGACATAGGGCACGACCTTCATCGCGTTGATGCTGGCGAAGAAGATCGTCGCGGTGCCGGCCAGCACCAGCTTGGGCAGCCTCTGCGGCAGCACGAACACCTGGAACGGCGGCCCGCCGCCCTGCGACAGGGTCGAGGTGAAGCCCGTGACCGCGCCCCAGAACAGGCCGGCGGCGGCGGACGGCGCCTTCACCGTCTCGCGCGGCTTGCCGAGCCACACGCTGGCGACGAAGCCGAGCCCGATGATGCCGATGGTCAGCCGCACCGCGGCATCCGGGACGTAGGCGGCGATCGCCCAGGCGATGCCGACGCCGACCGTGCCGCCGGGGATCAGCACCGCGAGGTTCCAGCCGTCCCAGTCGCGCCGATAGATCCAGATCGACACGGCGTCCTGCACCATACTGATCGGCAGCAGCACCGCGGCCGCCTCGAGCGGCGGCGCATAGAGCGCGAGCAACGGCGTCGCCATCACCCCGACGCCGACGAAGCCGCCCTTGGCGAGGCCGATGACGATCACCGCCGGCACGGCGAGCAGATAGAAGACCGGATCGTCGATGACGGTGAAGGGCACGGGCGGGACGGGCATTCGCGAGGAGTGTTCGAAGCGCGCCATTGGAGCCGATCGGCGCCGCGGGCGCCACCGCCGCCCGAGCATGGCTCCGCCGCCTTCGGTGGAGGTTCGGCCGCCGTCGGCCGCTCTCGAGCGGCGCGAGGCCGCTCGCAGCGAGCCGTGAAAAGCCGCGCAAATTCCCGCGAAACGGGCCATCGGCGACCAAAGAATGACTCGCCCAGGACTTGCAAACCGCCGCGAGTGCTGCACAATCGAGGCAAAGCCCCCCGGGATGGCACGAGGCGACCGTCGTCCGCGACGACCCGCAAAGAGGGCGAACGAAGGCGGTCGCGCCGACAGGAGGAAATGCCCGTGACGACACCCGCACTACAAATGGACTCCGTCTCCCACGGCGGACCGGCCGCGAGCGGCAGCCGCTATTACGAGGAGTTCGAGCGCTCCAGAACAGATCCGGAAGGATTTTGGGGCGCCGCGGCCGAGGCGATCGACTGGTTCGAGAAGCCGCACAAGGTGTTCGACCCCGACGCCGGGGTCTATGGCCGCTGGTTCGTCGGCGGCGTCTGCAACACCTGCTACAACGCGATCGACCGCCACGTGCTGAACGGCCGCGCCAACCAGGCCGCCGTGATCTACGACTCGCCGGTCACCGGCACCAAGCGCACCATCACCTATTCCGAGCTCCTGCAGGAGGTGCGCACGCTCGCCGCCATCCTGCGCGACTTCGGCGTCGGCAAGGGCGACCGGGTGATCGTCTACATGCCGATGGTGCCGGAAGCGCTGATCGCCATGTATGCCTGCGCCCGCATCGGCGCGATCCACTCGGTCGTGTTCGGCGGCTTCGCCGCCAAGGAGCTCGCCACCCGCATCGACGACGCCCAGCCCAAGGTGATCCTCACCGCGAGCTGCGGCATCGAGCCGGGCCGCATCGTGCCCTACAAGCCGCTGCTCGACGCGGCGATCGCCTTCTCGCAATCGAAGCCGAGCGCCTGCCTGGTGCTGCAGCGGCCGCAGCTCGCCGCCGAGCTGACCGCCGGGCGCGACCACGACTGGGCGGTGCTTCGCGCGCAGGCGCTGAAGTCGGGCCGGGCGGCCGACTGCGTCCAGCTCCTCGCCACCGATCCGCTCTACATCCTCTACACCTCCGGCACGACCGGCAAGCCGAAGGGCGTGGTGCGCGACAATGGCGGCCACATGGTCGCGCTGAAATGGACGATGAAGAACCTCTACGGGGTCGATCCCGGCGAGGTCTATTGGGCGGCCTCCGACGTCGGCTGGGTGGTCGGCCACTCCTACATCGTCTATGCGCCGCTGCTGCACGGCTGCACGACCATCCTCTACGAGGGCAAGCCGGTCGGCACGCCGGACGCCGGCGCGTTCTGGCGGGTGGTCGCCGAGCACAAGGCGTCGGTGCTGTTCACCGCGCCGACCGCGTTCCGGGCGATCAAGAAGGAGGACCCGGAGGCGAAGCTCCTGAAGGACTACGACGTGTCGCACATGCGCACGCTGTTCCTCGCCGGCGAGCGCGCCGACCCCGACACGGTGATGTGGGCCGAGCGCATCCTCGACCGCCCGGTGATCGATCACTGGTGGCAGACCGAGACGGCGTGGGCGATCGCCGGCAACCCGGTCGGGCTCGGCATGCTGCCGATCAAGCCCGGCTCGCCGACCGTGCCGATGCCCGGCTACGACGTCCACATCGTCGACGAGGGCTGCCACGAGCTGCCGGCCAACACGATGGGCTCGATCGTCGTCAAGCTGCCGCTGCCGCCGGCCTGCCTGCCGACCCTGTGGCAGCAGGACGACCGCTTCCAGGAGAGCTACCTCACCGAGTTCCCGGGCTACTACAAGACCGCCGACGCCGGCTTCAAGGACGAGGACGGCTACGTCTACATCATGGGTCGCACCGACGACATCATCAACGTCGCCGGGCATCGCCTGTCGACCGGCGGCATGGAGGAGGTTCTGGCCTCCCATCCGGACGTCGCCGAATGCGCGGTGATCGGCATCAAGGACACGCTCAAGGGCGAGGTGCCGTGCGGCTTCGCCGTGCTCAAGGCGGGCGTCTCCAAGAAGCCGAGCGACATCGAGCAGGAGATCGTCAAGCTGGTGCGCGACAAGATCGGCCCGGTGGCGGCGTTCAAGATCGCCATCTGCGTCAACCGCCTGCCGAAGACGCGCTCGGGCAAGATCCTGCGCGGCACGATGAAGAAGATCGCCGACCACGAGACCTGGGCGATGCCGGCGACCATCGACGACCCGGCCGCCCTCGACGAGATCGATCTCGCCCTCAAGGAGCACGGCATCGGCTCCTGAGCCGGGCACTCGTACCGGACGCGGGCGCCACACGACCAGCATCGGGCGCGTGCGCAAACGCCGCGCGCCGTCGCTTCGCCAAAGAGCCCGCCGGGTGGAGAGCCCGGCGGGTTTTTTCGTGGCCGGACCGGCGGGCGCCGAGATGGAATACAAAGCGAGGTGGCATACAAAGAATGCCACGGGCGGTTGCCTGTCGCCGCTGGCCGGCCGAATGGCGCTCGCAACGTGTGGTATCGGGGCCGGAATGGGCGACGGTATCGGGCGCCGTGTCGACTGCGACGTCTGTCCGGCACCGGGCATTCGGATTGTCCGTAACTTGCTTTCGGCCGGGCGCGTTCGCACGATCCGGCTCCCCGCACGATCACCGTGCTCGCGGTTCGGCCGGCGGGCGAACCCGCCTTCCGGTCCCGCACCGCGATCGCGGCCACCCGAGGACCGGGTCGCCTGCGAAGAGAAATCCGGCGGACCGGGAGGCGGCACGCCCCCGATCGTCCCGCCTCGGATGGACCGCCCATGCAAGAGCCCTCGTCGAGCCCGGCCGGCGTTCTCGCCCCGCCGTCGCCCGTCCCGCTCGCCCCGTCCGGTGACGGCACCCGCTCGCGCCTCGTCGCCCGCGCGGGGGCGATCGCCGCGGCCGCGGTCGCCGTGACGATCCTGCTGCTGCCGGCGCTGTGGAACCGCTTCCCGCTGCTGCAGTACGACAGCGGCGGCTACATCGCCCGATGGTACGAGGACTGGCTGGTGCCGAGCCGCTCGACCACCTTCGGCCTGTTTCTGCATCTCGGCGAATGGCCGGATTTTTGGCCGGTGATCGTCGTGCAGTCCGCCCTCACGGTGTGGGTCGTCGGTCTCACGCTGCGGGTGTTCGGGCTCGGCGGAAAGCCGTGGCGCAGCGCGGCGCTGATCGGCGGGCTCGCGGTCGCCACCGCGCTGCCCTGGCTCACCAGCGCCATCCTCACCGACGTCTTCGTCGGCCTCGGCGTCCTGGCGCTGCATCTTCTCGTGGTGCGGCCGGCGGCGCTGCGGCGGGGGGAGACGATCGGCCTCTTTTTGGTGGTGGCGTTCGCGGCGGCGAGCCACACCGGCACGCTCGCGGTGCTTTTGGCGCTGGTCGCCGCCGCCTTCGCCGCCACCCTGGTGCGCCGGCCGGTCGCCCCGCTCGCGGCGATCGGGCGCGGCGCGGCGGCGCTCCTGGTCGGCGCCGCCATGCTGCTCGCCACCAATCTCGCGCTCGGCCATCGGCTCGCCTGGACGCCCGGCGGCTACGCCATCCCGTTCGGCCGCATGCTGCAGGACGGCATCGTCGCCCGCTATCTCGACGACACCTGCGGCCGAAAGGTTTTCGCCCTCTGCCCCTATCGCCACGACCTGCCCGCCACCGCCGACCTGTTCTTCTGGGGCGGCAGCATGTTCGACCGGCTCGGCCGGTTCGACGGGATGGCCGCCGAGATGCGGGCGATCGTGCGCGGCAGCCTCGCGGCCTATCCGGGACTGCAGGCGGAGAAGGCCGCCGAGGCGACTGCCGAGCAGCTCGCCGCCAACGGCACCGGCTGGGGCATGGGCGACGACCTGTGGCACACCTACGGGATCATCGGTCATTACCTGCCGGGCATGGTGCCGGCGATGCGCGCGGCCCGCCAGCAGCGCGGCGAGATCGACTTTGCACGTCTCAACCGGCTGCACCGGCCGGTCGCGGCGATCTCGATGATCCTCGCGGTCGGGCTGATCGGCTGGTCGGTGGTCCGCCGGCGGCCTGCACCGCTCGCGCCACTCGCGCTGCTCGCGTCCTCGGTGATGCTGGCGATCCTCGCCAATGCGGTGGTGTGCGGGGCGATCTCCGGGCCGCACGACCGCTACGGCGCCCGCGTCGCCTGGCTCGCCACCCTGGTGGTGGCGATGGCGGCCATGGCGATGGTGCAGGCCCGGCGCCGCGACGGTACCGGTCGCGACGGTGCCGGCAGCGGCGGCGAGGCGGATCCCGCGGACTGACCGCGCACCCTGGAAGCCGCCAAAACTTCGCGGCATTTACCCCGCATTAACCGCGGGCGGCTCGTTATTGTGCCGATGCGTCCGGGCAAACGCCCTCTTTTCGTCATGTTTCGCCTGGAATCGGTCGGCCGGGGACGGGGCGGCTCGCAACTCATCCGTGGAGACGGTCGGCCGGGTGTCTCGCGCCTGCCGGCCCGCACGTCTGCGACAGGTTCACGGCGCGACGCAGAGCCCCCGTCCGTCGCCCGGAGCCTTGGAAGCACGCCATGAACCCTGCCGATATCCCGAGCGTGGCCGCCTCGGCCGACCTCTCGATCTTCACCCTGTTCTGGCAGGCCCACTGGGTCGTCAAGCTGGTGATGAGCGGGCTGATCGCCTGCTCGATCTGGGTGTGGGCGATCGCGATCGACAAGTTCCTGCTCTATTCCCGCACCACCCAGGCGATGAACAAGTTCGAGCAGGCGTTCTGGTCGGGCCAGTCGCTGGAGGAGCTCTACCGCGCGCTCGCCGCCAAGCCGAACCACTCGATGGCGGCCCTGTTCGTCGCCGCGATGCGCGAATGGAAGCGAAGCTTCGAAGGCCAGAGCCGCTCCTTCGCCGGCCTGCAGATGCGCATCGAGAAGGTGATGGACGTCACCATCTCGCGGGAGGTGGAGCGGCTGGAGAAGCGCCTCCTGGTGCTGGCCACCGTCGGCTCGGCGAGCCCGTTCGTCGGCCTGTTCGGCACCGTCTGGGGCATCATGAACTCGTTCCAGTCGATCGCCGCCTCGAAGAACACCTCGCTCGCGGTGGTGGCGCCGGGCATCGCGGAAGCCCTGTTCGCGACCGCGATCGGCCTCGTGGCTGCCATACCGGCGACGATTTTCTACAATAAGTTCGCCTCCGAGGTCGCCAAGCACACCGCCCGCCTCGAGGGTTTCGCCGACGAGTTCTCCGCCATCCTGTCGCGGCAGATCGACGAGCGGGCCTGACGGGCTCGCCCGTCGGGACACCCACGGGGACACCCACGGGGACACCCACGGGGACACGGCGGGCGACCAGAAGACGAGCCGGAAAACGGCTCGGGACGAGACACGATCGGTTCGCACGTCCCGCGGGGAACGGGGCGTGAGGGTTCGCAAGAGGCGGACCACCGAAAGGACAGCACGGGGACAGCCGGCGCATGGGAATGATGGCAGGCGGCGCCTCCGGCAAGCGCCGAGGCCGAGGCCGCAAACGCATCATGAGCGACATCAACGTCACGCCCATGGTGGACGTGATGCTCGTTCTGCTGATCATCTTCATGGTGTCGGCGCCGCTCCTCACGGTCGGCGTGCCGATCGACCTGCCGCAGAGCCAGGCCAAGAGCCTCGACCAGGACAAGGAGCCGCTCACCGTCTCGGTCGACACCGAGGGCAAGGTGTTCCTCCAGAACAGCGAGATCCCGATCGAGGAGCTGGTCGCCAAGCTGACCGCGGTCACCTCCGCGCGCGGCGGCATGGAGGAGCGCATCTATGTGCGCGGCGACCGCAAGGTCGACTACGGCACGGTGATGAAGGTGATGGGCCGGCTGTCGGCCGCCGGCTTCCGCCGGGTCGCGCTGGTGACCGAGGTGGAGCAGGGCTCATGAGGCGGACGCGGGTCGCCTGGACCGTCTCGGTGATCGGTCACGCGATGCTGCTCCTGTGGGGCATGATCACGTTCGTGATCAAGCCGCTGGAGGCGACCCCGATGGAGTCGCTGGCGGTCGACGTGGTGTCGGACGCCGAGTTCTCGCAGATCACCGCCGGCGTGCGCTCCGCCAAGAAGACCGAGGCGCCCAAGCCCCTCGTCGAGAAGCTCGGCGACACCAAGCCGGTCGAGGAGCTGACGAAAACCGTCGAGAAGAAGCCCGAGATCAAGACCGCCTCGGCCGAGCCGATGCCGCCGCCGCCCGAGCCGCGCAAGCCCGACCCCAAGCCCGAGAAGTCCAAGTCCGAGCCGCAGAAGCCGAAGGCCGAGGAAAAGAAGCCCGACGAGAAGAAGGTCGAGGAGAAGAAGCCGGAGCCCGCCAAGGCCGAGACCAAGCCCGAGCCCAAGGCGGATCCGAAGCCCGACCCGATCGCCGAGGCCTTGAAGAAGGCCGAGGAGCAGAAGAAGCAGGCCGAAGAACAGAAGAAGAAGGACGAGCAGAAGAAGGCCGAGGAGAAGCGCAAGGAAGAGCAGCGCAAGAAGGCCGAGGAGAAGAAGCGCAAGGAGGAGGAGCGCCGCAAGGAGATCGCCGAGCGCGAGCGCCAGCAAACCTTCGACCCGAGCCGCATCGCCGCGCTGCTCGACAAGCGCGACGCCCAGCGCCAGGCCGCCACCGGCGACACCCTGAACCAGACCGCCTCGCTCGGCCTGCCGACCGGCCGCGCCGCCATGCTGACCCAGAGCGAGATCGACGCGCTCCGGGCGCAGATCCAGGCCTGCTGGAACCCGCCGGCCGGCGCGATGGAAGGCAGCGAGCTGATCGTCAAGGTGCGCCTGATGCTGCGCCAGGACGGCTCGCTCGAGGCCGACCCGGTGTTGCTCAACCGCGGCTCGCATCCCTACTTCCAGGTCGCCGCCGAGAGCGCGCTGCGCGCGATCCGGCGCTGCCAGCCCTACCGGCTGCCGATCGCCAAGTACCAGATCTGGAAGGACGTCGAGGTCACCTTCGACCCGCGCGACATGTATCGGGGTTGACAGGCCGCGGCGTTCCTTCGATGGCAAGGCGATCGCACGCCGGCATCCTCGCGCCCGGCCCTCGGGCGACGGACCGTGCCGGCTTCGCCGCCCGCCCCGACCGGGTCGGCGCGGCGAGGCGTGCGCCGCCGGGCTCTTCTTCGCGCGTGGTTCATCGGGCCGAGTCTCATCGGCACAGTGTCATCAGAAGGATTCGTTCGCCATGAACGAGCGTTTCACCCGCCGGCGCCTGCTCGCGACCGGCGCCGCCGCGGCAGGTGCCGCCGTGCTCGCCGGCTGGCCGCTCGACCGCGCCCAGGCGGTGCTGCAGATCGACGTCACCCAGGGCAACGTCCAGCCGGTGCCGATCGCCATCCCCGACTTCGTCGGCGGCGGGCCGGGCGACGCCGAGGGCGCCCGCACCATCAGCCAGATCATCACCGCGAACTTGCGCCGCTCCGGCCTGTTCGCGCCGATCGACCAGGCGGCCTTCATCGAGCGCATCACATCGATCGACGTGCAGCCGAAATTCCCGGACTGGCGCGCCATCAACGCCCAGGCGCTGGTCACCGGCCGCCTCACCCGCCAGTCGGACGGCCGCCTCAAGGCCGAGTTCCGCCTGTGGGACGTGTTCGGCGGCACCCAGCTCACCGGCCAGCAATATTTCACCTCGCCCGACAATCTGCGGCGGATCGCCCACATCATCTCGGACGCGATCTACGAGCGGCTGACCGGCGAGAAGGGCTATTTCGACACCCGCATCGTGTTCGTCGACGAGTCCGGCCCCAAGGAGCGCCGCGTCAAGCGGCTCGCGCTGATGGACCAGGACGGCGCCAATGTGCGCTACCTCACCCGCGGCGACGACCTCGTGCTGACACCGCGCTTCTCGCCGACCACCCAGGAGATCACCTACATGTCGTTCGGCCAGAGCGAGCCGAGCGTCTATCTCCTCAATGTCGAGACCGGCCAGCGCGAGATCGTCGGCAATTTCCCGGGCATGACCTTCTCGCCGCGCTTCTCGCCGGACGGCCAGCGGGTGATCATGAGCCTGCAGCAGGGCGCCAACTCGAACCTGTTCGTGATGGATCTGCGCTCCAAGGCGACCACCCGCCTGACCGACACGCCGGCGATCGACACCGCGCCGTGCTTCTCGCCGGACGGCAGCCGGATCTGCTTCGAGTCCGACCGCGGCGGCAGCCAGCAGGTCTACGTGATGGGCGCCGGCGGCGGCAACGCCCGGCGCATCAGCTTCGGCCAGGGCTCCTACTCGACCCCGGTGTGGTCGCCGCGCGGCGACTTCATCGCCTTCACCAAGCAGGAACAGGGCAAGTTCGGCATCGGCATCATCAAGCCGGACGGCTCGGGCGAGCGGCTGCTGACCGAGGGCTATCACAACGAGGGGCCGACCTTTGCCCCGAACGGCCGCGTGCTGATGTTCTTCCGCGACCTCGGCGCCGGCCCGGCGCTCTACACGATCGACGTCACCGGCCGCAACGAGCAGCGGGTGCCGACGCCGGGCTTCGCCTCCGACCCGGCCTGGTCGCCGCTTCTGTCGTAGGCGAAGACTCGCCCGTAGGGTGCGCAGCGCGAAGCGTGCGCACCTCTCTCCCACGCGCGCCCTCGCCCCCCTCTCGCTTTCCCTCACATACGTCTCGTCCGGCGCGCAAAAGAGTGTTGCAGCGGCGCCATGCCGAAGCGCGATCGTGTCCCGCGCGGGCGGCGGCGCGCCGCCGCGCCTCGGTGCCGCCGCGTTCACGCCGCATTAACCATTCCAAACGGTTTCGGCCGATTCCTCGGATTCGAGGATGTGCGGCAAGGCCTCGTCAAGGTTGACGGAACCTTCGCTTAACCAAGCCGGGGCTAGATCGGGAAGCCAGCAGCCGGGGGGGCACATCCGGCGCCGCGCACACGACAGGAGTTACGGCATGCCGAATGTCACGCGTCTTCGAACCGGTGTCAGGATCGCCGCCGCCCTCGCGGGCGTTCTGCTGATCGCGGCCTGCGCCAACAAGCCGAACGACCCTTACGGCGCCGGCGCCGGCATGGGCGGCGCCGGAGCCGCCGTGCCCGGCAGCCAGCAGGATTTCGTCGTCAATGTCGGCGACCGCGTCTTCTTCGAGAGCGATTCCTCCGACATCTCGCCGCAAGGCCAGGAGACGCTCGACAAGCAGGCCCAGTGGCTGCAGCACTACAACCGCTACGCCTTCACCATCGAAGGCCACGCCGACGAGCGCGGCACCCGCGAGTACAACATCGCGCTCGGCGCCCGGCGCGCCCAGGCGGTGCGCGACTATCTGGTCTCGCGCGGCATCCCCGCCTCGCGCATGCGCACCATCTCCTACGGCAAGGAGCGCCCGGTCGCGGTGTGCAACAACATCTCCTGCTGGTCGCAGAACCGCCGCGCGGTGACGGTGCTCAACGCGAGCTCGTGACGGGGAGGGACTCGTCCCTCTCTCCATCGGCATGGCGAACCGGACGGCGCCGAGGGGCGCCGGCCGGGTTCGGCCACACTTTCGACGCAGCCGGTTCTATGGTGGGACGGCCTTTCCTGACACTCGGGTGAACCGCGATGGCCCGCGTCGACAAAACCTCCTTCGCCACGTTTCGCGCGAGACGGCGCGGCTCGGTCGCCGGCTCGGTCGCCGGCTCGGTCTCTTGGACCGCGTTGCTGGTCGGCGCGCTCGCGCTCGGCTCGGTCGCGCTCGCGACCTCGCCGGTGCGGGCGCAGATGAGCGAGTCGGACTTGATCGTCCGGCTGAACCAGCTCGAGAGCCAGATGCGCCGGCTGACCGGCGACATCGAGCAGCTGCAGTATCGCAATCAGCAGCTCGAGCAGCAGCTCAAGCGGATGGGCGAGGACTACGAGTTCCGCTTCCAGGAGCTCGGCAAGGGCGGCGGTGGCGCCGCGCCCGGCCGCCGCAGCGAGGCCTCGCCACCGCCGTCCGGCGCGACCCCGCCGACCATGGCCCAGTCCGCCGAGCCTTCCCCCGCCGCCCCCTCGGGGCGGCGCTCCGATGCCTTCGATCCGTCGCGACGCCCCGATGCGCCCGGCACGCCGCGCGTGCTCGGCTCGATCCAGGGCGAATCGACGCCGGCCCCCGGCCAGCAGCAGCCGGGCGCGCCGCTCGACCTCTCCGCCATGGCCGCCGCCGCGGCCGCCGAATCCTCGCCCGGCTCGTCCTATGGCGGCTCGTCCTACGGCACGGCCTCGGCCGGCGGCCTGCCGCCGCCCCCGCCGAGCAACCCGTCCGGCACCGGCGCCCGTTACGCCACCCTGCCGCCGTCCGCCTCGCCGCGCGACGAGTACGACCTCGGCTACGGCTACGTGCTGCGCAAGGACTACGCGCTCGCCGAACAGACGCTGCGCGAGTTCCTGCGCAAGCACCCGAACGACGCGCTCGCCGACAACGCGCAGTTCTGGCTCGGCGAGAGCCTCTATCAGCGCCGCTCCTATCGCGACGCCGCCGACGCCTTCCTGGCGGTCAGCCAGAAGCACCCGAACAGCGAGAAGGCGCCCGACGCGCTGCTGCGGCTCGGCCAGTCGCTGGCGGCGATGCAGCAGAAGGACCTCGCCTGCTCGAGTTTTGCCGAGGTCGAGCGCAAGTATCCGAAGGCGTCGGCCAACGTGAAGCGGGCGGTCGACCGCGAACAGAAGCGTGTCGGCTGCTGACCAGGTCGCGGAGCACGCCGCCCGGCCGCTCGACGGGGCCGAGGCGGCCGCCCTGTTCGCCGACCTCGCAAAACTCCCCGCGCTGGTGATCGCCGTCTCCGGCGGCCCGGATTCCACGGCACTCCTGGTTCTCGCGGCGCGCTGGCGGAAAACCCTTCAGGCCGGTGCCGGGCCGCGGCTCCTCGCCGTCACCGTCGATCACGGGCTGCGGCCGCAGGCGGCGCTGGAGGCGCAGGCGGTGGCGGCGCTCGCCCAATCGCTCGGGGTGCCGCATCTCACCACCCGCTGGGTCGGCGAGAAGCCCGCGACCGGGATCCAGGAGGCGGCGCGGATCGCCCGCTACCGCCTGCTCGCCGAGGCGGCCCGCGAAACCGGCGCGCGCCACGTGCTCACCGCCCACACCCGCGACGACCAGGCCGAGACGGTGCTCTTTCGGCTCGCCCGCGGCAGCGGCGTCACCGGGCTGTCGGGCATGGCGCGGGTGGCGCCCCTGCCGGTCGCCGCGCACACCGGCCGGCACGGCGCGCCGGCCGCCGACCCGGTGGTGCTGGTCCGGCCGTTCCTCGACGTGGCGAAGGCGCGCCTGATCGCCACCTTGCGGGCGGAACACATCGCTTTCGCCGAGGACGCCTCGAACCGCGATCCCCGCTACACCCGCGCCCGCCTGCGAGCGCTGCTGCCGAACCTCGCGACGGAGGGGCTCGGCCCGTCCCGGCTGGTGCGGCTCGCCGAGCGGATGCGGCGCGCCGAGGCGGCGCTCGAGGCGGCGACCGGCCGGCTCGCCCGCGATCTCGGCGTGCCGGAGGCGATCGACGGCGCCCCGGTCGGCCTCGACGCCGCGGTGTGGAGCCGGGCACCGGCCGAGCTCCGCCTGCGCCTGCTCGGCCGGCTGATCGCCGCCGCCGGCCGCGAGGGCGAGGTCGAGCTCGCCAAGCTCGAGGCGTGCGCCGAGGCGCTCACCGCCGCGGCCTCCGCCGCCGACCCCGCCGCGGCGCGGCTGCGTCGCACGCTGGCGGGAGCGATGGTGACGCTCGCCGGCGGCCGCCTGACGGTGGAGCCGGCGCCGCCGCGACGTGCGTCGTCGTGACCCGGTTCCCGCCGCGGAACGGACCCGGCAGCTGCGACTTACCGTCTTGTGATCGCGCAGGATTACCATTCACCACGCAGCGGCAAATTGGCTCGTCGGCAGTGCCCGTGCTTGTGGCGCAAGGGGGAGACCCCTACATTGCCGATTATGCTCGGCGCTGCGCGTGCGTGTGGCGAGAGCGCGACTCGAACGGCCCGACCCCCAATGGCCACTGGGCCTGAGGACGCCTGATGAACGCAAATTTGCGCAATTTCGCCCTGTGGGTGATCATCGTCCTGCTGCTGCTCGCTCTGTTCACCCTCTTTCAGAACCCGGCGCAGCGCTCTCCCTCGCAGGACATCGCCTTCTCGCAGCTGCTCAACGAGGTCGATCAGGGCCGCGTGCGGGACGTGGTGATCCAGGGCCCCGAGATCCACGGCACGTTCACCGACGGGCGCGCCTTCAACACCTATGCCCCGAGCGACCCGACACTGGTCGACAAGCTCTACAAGAAGGGCGTCTCGATCACCGCGCGGCCGCAGCAGGACAACCTGCCGTGGTTCGTCCAGCTCCTGGTGTCGTGGCTGCCGTTCATCGCGCTGATCGGCGTGTGGATCTTCCTGTCCCGCCAGATGCAGGGCGCCGGCGGCAAGGCGCTCGGCTTCGGCAAGTCGCGGGCGAAGCTTCTGACCGAGGCGCACGGGCGCGTCACCTTCGAGGACGTCGCCGGCGTCGACGAGGCCAAGCAGGACCTCCAGGAGATCGTCGAATTCCTGCGCGATCCCGGAAAGTTCCAGCGGCTCGGCGGCAAGATTCCGCGCGGCGTGCTGCTGGTCGGCCCGCCCGGCACCGGCAAGACCCTGATCGCGCGTGCGGTCGCGGGTGAGGCGAACGTGCCGTTCTTCACCATCTCGGGCTCGGACTTCGTGGAGATGTTCGTCGGTGTCGGCGCGAGCCGCGTGCGCGACATGTTCGAGCAGGCCAAGAAGAACGCGCCGTGCATCATCTTCATCGACGAGATCGACGCGGTCGGCCGCCATCGCGGCGCCGGCCTCGGCGGCGGCAACGACGAGCGCGAGCAGACGCTGAACCAGCTGCTGGTCGAGATGGACGGCTTCGAGGCCAACGAGGGCATCATCCTGATCGCCGCCACCAACCGGCCCGACGTGCTGGATCCTGCGCTGCTGCGCCCCGGCCGGTTCGACCGCCAGGTGGTGGTGCCGAACCCGGACGTCACCGGCCGCGAGCAGATCCTGAAGGTGCACGTGCGCAAGGTGCCGCTCGCCCCGGACGTGAACCTCAAGACGATCGCCCGCGGCACCCCCGGCTTCTCCGGCGCCGACCTGATGAACCTCGTCAACGAGGCGGCCCTGATGGCGGCCCGGCGCAACAAGCGCATGGTCACCCAGGCCGAGTTCGAGGACGCCAAGGACAAGGTGATGATGGGCGCCGAGCGCAAGTCGCTGGTGATGACCGAGGAGGAGAAGCTCCTCACGGCCTATCACGAAGGCGGCCACGCGATCGTCGCGCTCAACGTCAAGGCGACCGACCCGGTGCACAAGGCGACGATCATCCCGCGCGGCCGTGCGCTCGGCATGGTCATGCAGCTGCCGGAGCGCGACAAGCTCTCGATGAGCTTCGAGCAGATGACCTCGCGGCTCGCCATCATGATGGGTGGCCGCGTGGCGGAGGAGATGATCTTCGGCCGCGACAAGGTCACCTCCGGCGCCCAGTCGGACATCGAGCAGGCGACCCGCCTCGCCCGCATGATGGTGACCCGCTGGGGCTTCTCCGAGCAGCTCGGCACCGTCGCCTATGGCGAGAACCAGGACGAGGTCTTCCTCGGCATGTCGGTCGCCCGCCAGCAGAACATCTCGGAGGCGACCGCCCAGACGATCGACAAGGAGGTCCGCCGGCTGGTCGAGGAGGGTTTTCAGGAAGCCACCAAGATCCTCACCGAGAAGCGCCACGACCTCGAGGCGCTGGCCCGCGGACTGCTCGAATACGAGACGCTGACCGGCGACGAGATCCGCGACCTGCTCGACGGCAAGAAGCCGATGCGCGAATCGGTGATGGAGCCGCCCGGCCCGCGCGGCTCGGCGGTGCCCACCGCCGGCAAGCCGCGGCCCCGGCCGGAGCCCGGCGCCGGCGACATGGAGCCCCAGCCGACCGGCTGAGGCCCGCCACACGGTTCGAGAGCGCCCGCCCTTCCGGCGGGCGTTTTCTTTGGCGTTCGCACCCGTCCAATCGGCTCGGCGATGAAACCCGTTTCACCATCGCGCACGGCGCCGGTGCTCCCTCTCCCCGCTGCGCGGGGAGAGGGTCGGGGTGGGGGCGCCGCCACGGCGCCGAGAGCCCCGGATTCGCGGCGGCGCCCCTCACCCGACATCCGCGCCGAGGCGCGATGTCGACCGCTCCCCGCGAGCGGGGAGCGGTGAAGACTGCGGCGTGGTGCGACCCGATCATGAATGCTGAACTCCCTCCCGAATCCGGTATGGCCGAGTCGAACCGCCGCCCTCCCTACTCGCGCGCCGGGTTCCGGCTCGGCATGAAGCTCGCGCTGCCGCTGGTGCCGGGCGGCATCGCCCTCGCGCTCGCCACCGGCGCCTCGGCCGCCCGCATCGGCCTGTCGTTCTTCGAGAACGCGCTGATGTGCGCGACCGTGTTCGCCTCCGCCGCCCAGCTGGTGGTGATGGAGGTGTGGCCGCAGCACTTCACGCTCGGCGCGATCGCCGGGATGATGCTGATCGTGTTCACCGTGAACACCCGCATGCTGCTGATCTCGGCGAGCCTGCGGCCGTGGCTCGGCGGCCTGCCGGGCTGGATCTATCCGACGCTCCACCTCACCACCGATCCCGGCTGGCTGGTGTCGATCCGCTACACCGCCCAGGGCGGCCGCGACGCCGGCGTGTTCTTCGGCGCCAGCGTGGTGTTCGCCGTCGCCTGGTACGTCGCGACGCTGGTCGGCTGGTGGCTCGGCAGCCTGGTCGACCCGAAAACGTTCGGCGTCGATCTGGTGATGCCGATCTTCTTCGCCGCCATGCTGGTGCCGCTATGGCGCGGACGGCGGGCGGCGATCCCGTGGGTGGTCGCAGGCGCCGTGGCGCTCGCCACCGAGGCCCTGTTCGGCGGCTTCGCCTTCATCGTCGCCGGGGCGGTCGCCGGCAGCCTCACCGGGGGATTTTTGGGTGAGCCCGAGCGCGACTGACATCTGGGGCGTCGATTTCGGGCCGGTCGTCGCCATCCTGGCGCTCGGCCTGGTGAGCTACGCGCTGCGCGCCGGCGGCTTCTGGATCATGGGGCGGGTGCCGCTGCGCCCGTTCGTGCAGCGCATGCTGGCCGCCCTGCCGGGCTCGATCATCGCCGCCACCGTGCTGCCGATCGTGGCGAGCGGCGGGCTGGTCGCCGGCCTGTCGGTCGGCGCCGGGGCGGTGGCGATGCTGGCGCTGCGCAACGATTTCGCCGCGGTGCTCACCGGCATGGCGGTGGCCGCGGCGGCGCGGGCGGCGGGCCTGGACTAACGGCGCGGCGGCGCGCATACCGCTTCCGGTTCCCGGTCCGGAGGAGGCGCCCATGCGGCCGTCGTGTCTCGCCCTCGCAGCCCTCCCCGCGCTCGCCGGCCTCGCCGTGCTCGGCGGCCCGGCCTGCGCCAACGACTCCACCGCCGAGCTCGCCACCGGCGGCCTGGTGTTCGTGAAGAACGACGCGATCGAGATGCGGGCGGAGGATCTCTTCCTCTCCACCGCCGAGGTCCGGGTCCATTACCGCTTCTTCAATCGGGCCGACCACGACGTCACCGTCCATGTCGCCTTCCCGATGCCGGAGGTGCGGATCGACGGCCCCGACCAGATGGTCGCGCTGCCGACCGACGATCCCGTGGACCTGCTCGGCTTCGTCACCACCGTGAACGGGGAGCGGGTCGAGGCGGCGGTCGAGCAGCGGGTGATCGCCAAAGGCGGCGACCGCACCGAGCTTTTGCAAAAGCTCGGCGTGCCGCTGGCGCCGCATCTCGCCTCGACCGGCGCGGCGCTCGACCGGCTGCCGGCGACGGTTCAGAAGGAGCTGGTCGGGCTCGGCCTCGCCGACATCGACGAGTACGACATCGGCAAGGGGCTCGAGCGCCACCTCGCCCCGCGCTGGGCGCTGAGGACCACCTTCTACTGGCAGCAGGTGTTTCCGGCGGCCCGCGAGACCGTGATCGAGCACCGCTACCGGCCGAGCGTCGGCGAGAGCGTGCAGACCTCGCTCGGCGCGCCGTCGATCGCCGGCGAGCCGTGGGTCACGGCCGAGGTGAAGAAGTACTGCGTCGAGCGCGACATCCTGGCGAAGCTCGAGCGGGCGCGCGGCTCGGCCGACGCGTTCGGCCCGCCCTATCGCGAGAAGCGGATCGACTACGTGCTGTCGACCGGGGCGAACTGGGCCGGGCCGATCGGCGAGTTCCGGCTGGTGGTCGACAAGGGTGCGCCGGCCGATCTCGTCAGCTTCTGCGGCGAGAACGTCAAAAAGATCTCGCCGACCCGGTTCGAGATGCGCAAGACGAACTTCACTCCGACCGGCGACATCGGCGTCCTGATCCTGACGAAGTTCGAGCCCGAGCGCTGACCGCCCGCTTTTCTTTTCGCGGGCACGCGCCTTTTTCTGAAGGTGCATGCGGTCCGACGGGCGCAGGTGACAAAAAACCGCCGCCTCGGGGGAGGCGGCGGCGTTTTTCGTTCGCGGCAGAGGGACGGTCCGGCTCAGCCCTGCGGCTGGTGGACGTCGGCCGAGGAGCGGCCGCGGCGCTCGGCCATGAACTGGTCGAACTCGGCCTTGTCCTTGGCCATCCGCAGGCGATGCAGGAAGTCCTTGAACTCCTGCTGCTCCTCCTCGAGCCGCCGCAGCGTCTCGCTGCGATACTCGTCGAACGCACGGTTGCCGCTCGACGGGGGACCCCAGAAGTCGCCGGCGCCGTGGCGGTCCATGCGCTCCTTCATGCGCTCCATCTTGTTCTGCCAGCGACTCATCCCGCGTCCGTTCCAGCAACCCATCCGACCGCTCCAATAGGTGAAGGCGAGGAGCGCGAGCCCCATCGGCCACCAGATGATGAAGGCGAGGATCGTGAGCGCGATCCAGGCCCCCGACCCGAGCTCGTCCAGCTTCGCTACGATAGGCATGGCGATCCCGATGATCCTCTGCTGTGAATGTTAATTACATTTACATACGTAGAGGCGGCCCTCGTGCTTGTCAAGACGACCTCGGCTCGGCGATCGCGATTCTCGCGTCTGCCGATCGGCGGAGCGTCGTCTCGCCCGTCGCGCGCTTCGCGCGTGCTCGCGGACGGCGGTCCGAAATCGTCTCTCGTCTCTCGAGGTGGCCTCGGCCGAGCGTGCGACAAGGGCGCGGACACGAAAAGTTGCGCGGGAAAACGTCTCGGGCCGCGCTCGCGGCGCCGGCCGGAGGCCCGCCGCTCAGGCGCCGTTTCGCGAGACGCCGAGCCCCTGCAGATAGACCAGCACGCCGGCCTCCAGGAGCTCCTCGGGCGACATCGGCAGCGGCCGGCGGGTGGCATCGGCGCGGCCGAACAGGGCGGCGATGCCGTGCGCGAGCGACCACACGTGCAGCGCCACCATCAGGGCCGGCGGGCGGGTGGCGGCGGGCTGCGCGACGGCGATCGCCTCGGCGGCGGCGCGCAGCACGGCAAACGCGTCGTCGCTCGCCGCGCGCAGCTCGGGGCTCGCATCGGGGCGCACGCCCGCCTCGAACATCGCGGAATAATAGGCGGGCTCGGTGCGGGCAAAAGCGAGATAGGCTTTGCCGATGCGGTCGAGCGCCGTCACCGGGTCGGGCCGGCCCTGGTCGAAGGCCTGCGCCAGCGCCTCCTCGAGCACGGAGAAGCCGCGCCGGGCGACGTCGGCCATCAGCTCGTCGCGGTCGCGAAAATGCCGGTAGGGGGCGGCCGGGCTGACGCCGGCGACCCGCGCCGCCTCGGCGAAGGTGAAGCCGGCCGGGCCCTTCTGCGCGATCAGCTCGAGCGCGGCGCGGACCAAGGCCTCCTTCAGATTGCCGTGGTGATAGCCCCGCGCGCCCTCCCGACCGGGACCGTCGCGACCGGACTTGTTCCAGCTCATGCCTCGGACCCGCTCATGTAAGGCAGGCTTACATGAGGCGGGCCGCCGCGTCGATAGCGGGCTAGCCGCGAAGGACGCATACCACCTCAGGCTACCGTCTGGCCGGAGGCGTCCTGGTCGGCCTTCATCGCGGTGCGCAACGCCTTGGGGATCGGCCGGGCGCGGCCGCCCGAGACGAACGCCACCCGCACCGACGCGGTGACCAGCACCACGCCGTCGCGCGCCACCGTCTGGTCGAGCACGATCGAGGCGCCCTTCACCTCCACCGGCACGGTGGTGACGACGATCACGTCGTCCATCCGCGCCGACTTCAGGTACTCGATCGCCAGCGAGCGGACGACGAAGGCGAAGCCCGGCGCCTCGCGCGCGGTTTCCTCGAACAGCGCCCGCTGGTCGGCGCCGAGCAGGCGCAGGTAGTTGGTCCGGCCGCGCTCCAGGAACCGGAGATAGTTCGCGTAATAGACCACGCCGGAAAAATCGGTGTCCTCGTAATAGACCCGCACCGCCATCACGTGGCGGCCGTCACGGATCTCGCCGTCGAGATTTTGGGTCATGCCTCCCCCTTCACCCGCACGCCTCGCTATCGCGGCGCCGCGGCTCCCGTGCGAAGTGGTATAATATAACAAATCCGGTCATGCACCGGGCGGATCGTCACCCAGCTCGATCAGCACGATCTCCGGCGGCATGCCGAGCCGGAACGGCACGGTCGAGCAGCCGAGCCCGCCCGACACCACCATGTCGCGTGGCGCGGTGACGTGACCATAAGCGAAGCGGTTGCCGTAGCGCGACGGCACCACCGGCGACCAGCCGAACAGCCGCACCTGTCCGCCATGAGTGTGCCCGCACAGAACCAGCGAGACGCGCTCCGGCACCTTCATCACGATGTCCGGCTCGTGCGCCATCAGGATCACCGGGGCGCCGTCGTCGGCGATCTGCGCCATCGTGCCGGGCAGATCGTCGGCACCGGTGCGGAGATTGCGGCGCAGATGGCGCACGCCGGCATAAGCCAGCTGGTCGCCGAGCCCGGCGAGCCAGAAGCCGCCGCCCGGCCCGTCGGTCTCGATCCGCACCGCGGTGTTGTGATGGACGGCGATGCCGGCCGCCTCCAGCGCCCTCTGGGCGCGCGGCACGCCGTGCCCGGTGCAGCGGATGTCGGGGTCCTGCCACCAGTCGTGATTGCCGAGCACCGCATGGACGCCGAGCGGCGCCCGCAGCTTGCCGAGCGGACCCGCCCACTCCTCCGGCCGCAGATAGGCGGTGACGAAGCGATGGCCGGTCTCGTAGTCGCCGAGCAGCAGCACGAGGTCGGCGCCGAGCGAATTGGTGCGGGCGACGAGACCCGCGATGCGGTCGGGGTCCATCCACGGGCGGCAGGCGTGCAGGTCGGCGAGCACGGCGATCTTCAGCCGCAGATCGCCCGGCCAGCCGGGCGGGCGCAGCCGGTAGGGCGTGATCGCGGGGTCGCGCAGCGGCTCGATGCCGAAGCCGTAGGCCGGCACGGTGGAGCCCGCCACGCCGAGCGTCACGAGGAGCTGGAGGAAACGGCGACGGGTGATCATCGGACGGACACATGCACGGACATTGGCCCATATTGCGACCGTCGCCGTTACGGTCCGCTTACTCCGATCCGCGAGACTATGCCGGTGCGTCGGGCCGGGCCGGCCCCTTCACGATGGCGTCGATCCGGGCCTTGAGGTCGTCGGGCTCGTTCCAGTACCAGACGCCGCCGAGCAGCGCGCGGAAGCGAGGGTCTCGCGCCGCCTCGCGCTCGACCCGGTCGATGGTCTCCGCGCCGATCACCGTCTCCAGGAGGCCGGCGGCGAGCAGCGACAGGACGTTGGGGTCCGTCTCGATCGCCAGCACCGCGAGCACCAGGTCGATCACCCGGCCGGGATCGCTGCGGGCGAGCGTATGCTCGTGCTCGACCAGCGCGTACCAGTTGGCGTCGCGGTCCTTCTCCGGGCGGACGTGCTGCTCGACCCAGACGCGGGCGAGGGCGTCGAGCGGCAGCGCCTCGATGTCGAGCCGCACCGCCGGGGCATCGCGCGCCGCCTCGTCGGCCCGCCAGGCGGGCTCGTCGGCGATGCGGGCGAGCCGGGCCTTCAGCTCGCGCCCCGGCGCCCACCAATGCACCCCGCCGAGCAGCCAGCGCAGCCGCGGGTTGTCGGGCGCCTCCGCCTCCAGCCGCGCGATCAGCCGGCCGGCGTGGTTGTAGATCAGCGCGCTGCCGAATTTTTGGCCGAGCTGCATCTTCACCCGCGTCTCGGCGTCGGAGGCGAGCACCGCGAGAATCAGCTCGAGCGCGCGCTCCGGCGCATTGTGCGGCAGATGGTCGAAATAGACGCTCGCGGCCCAGGTCTCGTCGGTCTGCTCCTTGAGGCCGAGCGTCTGCAGGCGGCACCACAGGACGGCGAGGCCGTCGACCGGCATGGCCGCATAGACGGCCGAGCGGGCGTCCGAAGCCGAGGCTCCGGGCACCGGCATGGTCGCCCAGTGCCGAGCGTCGTCGATGAAGCTCATTGAACGAAGCTCATGGGAGAGTCCCCCGTGTGCGGCGGACGCGGGTGCGGGGGCACCCGGCAGCGCCGTCCGGGACATTGGTCGCGAGCCCCCCGCCCACGGTTCAAAGGCACCGGAGCACGGAATTCCCGCCATGCATTCGGGGCATCGGAGACGGCGGGCGGGTGGTGCCGCGGTCAGTCGTCGGCGTCGGGAAACAGGCCGAATTGCGCGATGTCGCGCGCCGGCTCGGCGAGGCCGAGATGGCGGAAGGCGTGGCCGGTGAGGAGCCTTCCGCGCGGGGTGCGCTGGACGAACCCGCATTGGATGAGGAACGGCTCGATGATCTCCTCGAGCGCGTCGCGCGGCTCCGACAAGGCCGCGGCGATGGTCTCGATCCCGACCGGGCCGCCGCCGTAATTCAGCGCGATCACCGACAGATAGCGCCGGTCCATGGCGTCGAGCCCGGAGGCGTCGACCTCGAGCGCCTGCAGCGCGCGGTCGGCGACCGGCCGGTCGACCGCCGCCGCCTTCTCGTACTCGGCAAAGTCGCGCACCCGCCGCAGGAGGCGGCCGGCGATCCGCGGCGTGCCGCGCGCGCGCCGGGCGATCTCGTTGGCGCCGTCCACGGTCATCGGCACGCCGAGCACGCGGGCGCCGCGCGCGACGATCAGCTCCAGCTCCTCCTCGGTGTAGAAGTTGAGCCGGATCGGGATGCCGAAGCGGTCGCGCAAGGGGTTGGTCAAGAGCCCCGCGCGGGTGGTGGCGCCGACCAGCGTGAATTTCGCCAGATCGATCTTCACCGACCGCGCGGCCGGACCCTCGCCGATGATCAGATCGAGCTGAAAGTCCTCCATCGCCGGATAGAGGATTTCCTCCACCGCCGGGTTGAGCCGGTGGATCTCGTCGATGAACAGGACGTCGCGCTCTTCGAGATTGGTCAGGAGCGCCGCGAGGTCGCCCGCCTTGGCGATCACCGGGCCGGAGGTGGAGCGGAAATTCACGCCCAATTCGCGCGCGACGATCTGGGCGAGCGTCGTCTTGCCGAGGCCCGGCGGCCCGACGAACAGCACGTGGTCGAGCGCCTCGCTTCGCCCGCGCGCGGCCTCGATGAACACGGACAGATTCTTGCGCGCCTGCGCCTGCCCGACGAAGTCGCCGAGCTTTTGCGGACGCAGCGTGGTCTCGGAAAGGTCCTCGTCGCGGCGCTCGGCGCTCACCAGTCGGCGGGGGGGCGTGGTCATGCGGCCCCCCGGCGCTCTTCACCGCTCCCCGCTTGCGGGGAAAGGTCGGCTCGCCGCGTACCGACAGTCGTTTCGATCGCCGTCACAATCCCGTCCCGCGGCTGTACTTGTTGGGCAGAAGCTCGCGGATCGGCACCGCCTCCGGCCCGTGCTCGCCCATCACGATGACGCGGGCCTCGGGATCGTAGTCGCAGATCAGCTCGCGGCAGCTGCCGCACGGCGAGACGATGCGGACCGACTGGTCGGCCTCGTGCGGGCGCGGGTGGCGCACCGCGACGATCGTCTCGATGCCGATCTCGCCGAGATCGGTGACCAGCTTGCCGAGCGCGACGCCCTCCGCGCACACCGCCATGCGGCCGAGATAGGCGTCGAGATTGACGCCCGTCACGATGTGGCCGGAGCGGCTGCGCAGCGCCGCGCCGACCTCCTGCCAATCGTTGCGATAGCGCTCCTTGATCGCGGCGCGGGCGGCCTCGACCAGCTCGCGATCCCGCTCGCTCAAGCCCGAGGCGCCCGGCGCGCCGGTTCGTGCATCCATCATGGCGGCACCCTTCACGCGACGTCCGTCATTGGGCGAGCTCCTTCAGCCCGAGACGGATCAGCTTTGCCGTGTCGGCTCCCTCGCCGGCGGCTTTTGCGGCGGCGGCGACCGCGGCCGCCGCCTGCGGGCGAGCATAACCGAGATTGACCAGAGCCGAGACCGCATCGGCGACCGGCCGCGGCGCCGCATCGGCGTCGAGGTCGGCGGAGAGCTTCGCCGCCGCCGGATCGACCGCGGACAGCGCCGGCGCCTTGTCCTTCAGCTCGGTGACGATCCGCTCGGCCACCTTCGGGCCGACGCCGGGCGCGCGCGCCACCATCGCCTTGTCGCGCATCGCGACCGCCGAGCCGAGCTCGGACGGCGCCAGCGTCGACAAGACCGCGAGCGCGACCCGCGTGCCGACGCCCTGCACGGTCTGCAACAGGCGGAACCATTCGCGCTCGACGTCGGAGAGGAAGCCGAACAGCCGGATCTGGTCCTCGCGGACGTGCGTCTCGATCGACAGCGTCGCCGCCTCGCCGGCCGCCGGCAGCGCCCGCAGCGTGCGCGCCGAGCAGTGCACCAGATAGCCGACGCCGTGCACGTCGATGACGACGAAGTCCTCGCCGTAGGAATCCACCACCCCCTTCAGCTTGGCGATCATGCGTACGTCGTCCGGACAGGGGCAAAGAAACAGCGCCGCGCCGGGTCGCGACCGAAATGCGCCCTCGGCGGAGATGTCCTCATGCCCCGGCGACCTTCATCAAAAGCGCGGCGCGGGTGATCGCGCTGGTGCGGTGGTGGGCGTGGGTGACGGCGATCGCCAGGGCGTCGGCGGCGTCGTGGGTGGTGGGATCGGCCTTCGGCAACAGCACGCCGATCATCATGCGGATCTGCGCCTTGTCGCCGTGGCCGGCGCCGACGATGGTCTTCTTCACGAGGTTCGGCGCGTACTCGGCGACCGGGAGCCCGGCCTGCGCCGGCACCAGCAGCGCGACGCCGCGCGCCTGCCCGAGCTTCAAGGTGGCGGAGGCGTCCTTGTTGACGAAGGTCGCCTCGACCGCCGCCTCGACCGGATCGAACGCGGCGATCACCTTCGACAGCCCGGCATGGATGGTGACCAGCCGCTCGCCCATGGCACCGCGGTCGTCGGTCGCGACCGAGCCGCAGGCGACGTAAGTGAGCCGATTACCGGCGACATCGATCACGCCCCAGCCGGTGCGGCGGAGCCCGGGGTCGATCCCGAGGATGCGAATCGTGTCCGGCATGCCCGACTCTTACTCGGAGCCGGGCGGGGCGGCCAGCGAGGACCGCCCCGGCGAGAAAAGGCGAGAACGCCCCGGGCGGCCGGAGCGGCGCGCCGCGCGGAAAAATTACTGCGGCGGCGGCTCGCCGCTCTCGGTCCCCGTCCCGGTGCCGGTGCCGGAACCGCCGGCGGAGGTACCTGCCGGATCACTGCCGGCCGGATCGGTCGGCGCGCTCCTGCCGGGGATCATGGTGTTGGACGTGCCGCCGACCACGCCGGTGGCGCGGGTGCCGGGCATCGGCGGCTGGCTGCCGGACGAGCCGGAGCCGGTGGTGTCCTGCCGCAGCCGGTAGTCCGACGTGCCGGGATCGACGCTCGGGGAGCCGACGAGCCCGCCTCGTGCCGATTCGCCGGTCATGCCCGCGGTGGTGCCTTCCGAGACGGTCCCCGGCAGGTTGCCGGCGGCGCGCTCCGGCCCGCGGTTCTGGCCGATCGCCAGCACGATCGCGATCACCACCGCGATGCCGGCCACGGCGAAGATCATCGCCCAGTTGCGGTTCGCGCGCGGGGTGCGCATCGGATCGGGGCGCATGTCTTCCGGCATCTCGGCAGGGCTGCGGGCATCCTTGGACGAGCGGATGGGACGGTCGGCCATGGCGGTCTCCCTCGGTCGCGGCGTTGCGTGTGGGCGGTCCGTCGGACAATCACCCGGGCGCGGCAGCGGTTCCCCGAATCCGGCGATCGCGCCGCCCGCACCGGAGGTTCCGCCGAGACAGGCGGAGGGGATCGCGCTATCCCGGACCGGCCTCGCTCTCGCCCACACCGGAGGAGCCATGCTGCCGCTGAAGGGTCTTCTCGTCGTCTCGCTCGAGCAGGCGGTGGCCGCTCCCTTGTGCACCTGCCGGCTGGCGGACGCCGGCGCGCGGGTGATCAAGGTGGAACGGCCGGAGGGCGATTTCGCCCGCGGCTACGACGCGCTGGCGCACGGCGAGAGCATCCATTTCGTCTGGCTCAACCGCGGCAAGGAATCGGTGGTGCTCGACCTCGCGGCGGACGACGACAAGCGTTTGCTCGAGGCGATGCTCGGCCGCGCCGACGTGCTGGTCCAAAATCTCAAGCCGGGGGCGCTGCAAAAGCTCGGCTTCGCGGTGGAGCGGCTGCGTGAAAGAAACCCGCGGCTGATCGTCTGCTCGATCTCCGGCTACGGCGAGGCCGGTCCCTATGCCCGGCGCAAGGCCTACGACCTCCTGGTGCAGGCGGAGACCGGGCTCGCCTCGCTCACCGGCACGCCGGACGGGCCGTCGCGGGTCGGCGCCTCGGTCGCCGACATTTCTGCCGGGCTGAACGCCTATCAGGCGATCCTCGAGGCCTTGATCGCCCGCGGGCGCACCGGCGAGGGAGCTACGCTCTCGGTGTCGCTGTTCGACTCGCTCGCCGAATGGATGACGGTGCCGCTGCTGCAGCACGAGTTCGGCCAAACGCCGCGGCGCATCGGCCTCGCCCATCCGGGCATCTCGCCCTATGGTGTGTTTCGCTCGCGCGACGGCGTCGAGGTGCTGATCTCGATCCAGAACGACCGCGAGTGGCGGATGCTCGCCCGCGAGGTGATGGACGATCCGGCGCTCGCGAAAGACCCCGACTTCGCCACCAATATCGACCGCATGGCGCGCCGGCCCGAGACCGACGGGCGGGTGCAGGCCGCTTTCGGCGCGCTCGATGCAAATGAACTGACGGAAAAGCTTGCGGCGGCCGAGATCGCCTTCGCGCGGGTGAACGAGATGGCGCAGCTTTCGACCCATCCGCATCTGCGCCGCGTCACCGTCGACACGCCGTCCGGCCCGGTGACGTATCCGGCGCCGCCCGGCGCGCGCGGCAAATGCTTCGGCCCGGTGCCGGCGCTCGGCGCCCACACCGAGGCGGTGCGGCGCGAGTTTCTCTAGCGCGGAGCGAGCGAGGAAAATGCCGCCGCGTGATGAGCGGCAGATGCCTCGCTGAAGCAGCAGAAGACCACCCGCGCCAGCGAGCCGGGTTTCTTCTCGATCTCCTCCGCCACCGTGCCGACCGCGATCGGCGCTGCCCGCTCGGGCGGAAAGCCGTAGACGCCGGTCGAGATCGCCGAGAAGGCAATCGACACGAGGTTCTTCTCACGCGCCAATGTCAGCGAGGTCTCGTAGCACGAGGCGAGCGCCGCCTCCTCGCCCGCGGTGCCGCCCCGCCACACCGGGCCGACCGCATGGATCACGAATTTTGCCGGCAGCCGAAATCCTTCGGTGATCTTCGCCGACCCGGTGTCGCAGCCGCCGAGCGGCCGACACGCCTCCAGAAGCTCGGGCCCGGCTGCCCGGTGAATGGCGCCGTCGACCCCGCCGCCGCCGAGCAGCGTGCGGTTCGCCGCATTGACGATGGCATCGACCCGAAGCGTGGTGATGTCGGCGACCAGAATCTCGAGCGTGGTGCCGCCGATCACGGCGGTCGGCAGCGGCGAGGAGGGCATCGGGAAAACTCCGCGGGTGCGCGCGGCCGCCCCGCGCATCCCCCACACGGCGCAACCGCCGATCGATGCGCCGGCCCGGCCACGCGGGTGGCAGGGCGGACAATACGCCCAGCGACCCTGGCTATTCGAAACGTGTCCAGAGCGCAACAGTCGGATATGGCCTGCAACGTACGTAACTGCTCCCTCTTGAAGCGGTCCGGGCCGTTGGCTCTAATTGGGGCATGAGCACCGTCCTGATCGAGATTCGCCGTGCCAAGCCATCCGATGCGACTTTGATCGCAGCGGCCCACGACGAAGCGTGGCGGACCTCGTACCGCGGCATCATCCCGGGCCCCGAGCTCGAGAAGCTGGTGAGCCGGCGTGGACCGGCCTGGTGGGACGGGGCGCTGCGCAAAGGCAGCCGCGTGTCGCTGTTCGTGTTCGGCGACACCGTCGCCGGCTACGGCAATTTCGGCCGCAACCGGGCGCGCAGCCTGCCCTACGACGGCGAGATCTACGAGCTGTATCTCCGCCCGGAGTTCCAGGGCCTCGGCTTCGGCCGCAGGCTGTTCCAGGCGGCCCGCCGCGACCTCGCGCAGACCGGCATGAAGAGCCTGGTCGTGTGGGCGCTGTCGGACAACGAGCCGGCGACCGAGTTCTATCGCGCGCTCGGCGGCCGGCCGGTGGCCCGCTCGTCGGAAACGTTCGGCAACAAGACGCTCGACAAGATCGCCTTCGCCTGGCCGGCCTGATCTTTTCGCACATCGGCGTCGTACGGTCGCGGGCGTGACGCCCGCCGACCGCCTCCACCGACCGTCTCCCCTGCCCGCCGACCCTCGCCCGACGAACCGCCGGGCTTGCGCGAAACCGCCGAGGCCGCGCTCACGCGGGCGGCGTGTGGCAGACCGCCTCGATATTGTGGCCGTCGGGATCGAGCACGAAGGCTCCGTAATAATTCGGATGATAGTGCGGCCGCACGCCCGGCGCACCGTGGTCGGTGCCGCCGGCGGCGATCGCCGCCTCGTAGAAGGCATCGACCGTCTCGCGGTCCGGCGCGGTGAAGGCGACGTGCACCCGACCGCCCGACGCGCCCCCGCCGCTGATCCAGAAGTCCGGCTTGCCGGCGCGCCCGAGCCCCGCATGCGGAAAGCCGTCGGGGGTTTCGCCCGGCTCGAACGCCATGATCACCGTGTAGCCGAGCGGCGCCAGCGCCGCGGTGTAGAACGCCCGCGACCGCGCGAAGTCCGAGACCGGGAAGCCGATGTGGTCGATCATGCTTTGTTCTCCGATATTCTCTCCCCGGCTCACGCGAGCCGGGGAAATGCAGGGAACGCGGTCGCCGGCCGCCGAGTCGGGGCCGGACAGGTCCGGGCCGGACGAGTCCGGTCAGGTCTTCTGGCGCTCGACCATCAGCTTCTTCAGCTCGGCGATCGCCTTGGCCGGGTTGAGGCCCTTCGGGCACGCCTTCGAGCAGTTGAGGATGGTCACGCAGCGGAACAGGCGGAACGGATCTTCCAGGAGGTCCAGCCGCTCGCCGGTCGCCTCGTCGCGCGAGTCGATCACCCAGCGATAGGCGTGCAGGAGCGCGGCGGGGCCGAGATAGCGGTCCGGGTTCCACCAATATTCCGGGCACGAGGTCGAGCAGCACGCGCACAGGATGCACTCGTAGAGGCCGTCGAGCAGCTCGCGGTCCTCGCGGCTCTGCTTCCACTCCTTCTCGGGCGCCACCGTCTCGGTCTGCAGCCAGGGCTGCACCAGCGCGTGCTGGGCGAAGAAGTTGGTGAGGTCCGGCACGAGGTCCTTGGCGACCGGCTGGTGCGGCAGCGGGCTGATGCGCACCGGCCCCTTGATCTCGGCGATGTCCTTGGTGCAGGCGAGCGTGTTGACGCCGTCGATGTTCATCGCGCACGAGCCGCAGATGCCCTCGCGGCAGGAGCGGCGGAAGGCGAGCGTCGGGTCGATCTTGTTCTTGATCCACAACAGCGCGTCGAGAACCATCGGCCCGCAGTCGTCGAGATCGACCGAGAAGGTGTCCATCCGCGGATTGGCCTCGTCGTCCGGGTTCCAGCGATAGACGCGGAACTCCTTCAGACGGGTCGCGCCCTGCGGCGCCGGCCAGACCTTGCCCTGGGTGACCCTCGAGTTCTTCGGCAGGGTGAATTCGACCATGATCAGACCTTTTCCAACCGCGGCTCAATCGTCTTCGTCGTCGAGAGCTGCCTTGAGATCATTGTTTTCCTCGATCCGCAGCATTCTGATGTCGCGAACCGCCGGCGTGAACCACGGGAACTTCTTCGCCATCCGCTGCACCACCCGGACACAGCGGACGGCATCGACCGTCTCGTCTCCGAAGTACGCGCTTCCCTGCATCCACTCGAAGCCGCGCGCCGTCAGATAATTCCGGACATCGGCATAGGCGTTGTTCCAGGACGAGCTCGGATAGGTTTGCTTGAGGATCTCGGTGTCGAAATCGAACACGATGGCGTACACGCGTCCGCTCCCCGGTCGATTGTGTCCGATTCCGGCAACCGACGCCATTGGACACCCTCAGTAAACCCTCGCCTTGGGCTCGATGTAGGTCACTTCGTTCGTCATCGTGTAGGTGTGGACCGGCCGGTAGTCGATCGTCACCTTGCGCGTCTCGGGGTCGAGCCACGCGAGCGTGTGCTTCATCCACTCCTTGTCGTCGCGGTTCGGAAAGTCCTCGCGGGCGTGGGCGCCGCGGCTTTCCTGCCGGTTGACGGCGGAGTTCATGGTGACGACCGCCTGGGAGATCAGGTTGTCGAACTCCAGCGTCTCCATCAGGTCGGTGTTCCAGATCAGCGAGCGGTCGGAGACCTTCACGTCCTCGGCGCCGGCCATCACCTTGTCGATCAGCTCGACGCCTTCCGACAAAATCTCGCCGGTGCGGAACACCGCGCAGTTGTTCTGCATCACCTTCTGCATGTTCGACCGCAGCACCGCGGTCGGCGTGCCGCCATTGGCGTAGCGGAACCGGTCGAGCCGGGCGAGCGCCTTGTCGGCGGCGTCCTTCGCCAGCGACGGCTGGTCGGCGCCGGGCTCCAGCATCTCGGCGCAGCGCAGCGCCGCCGCGCGGCCGAACACCACGAGGTCGATCAGCGAGTTCGAGCCGAGGCGGTTCGCCCCGTGCACCGACACGCAGGCCGCCTCGCCGAGCGCCATCAGGCCGGGCACGATGTGGTCGGGATCGCCGTCCTTCCTGATCAGCGCCTCGCCGTGATAGTTCGTGGCGATCCCGCCCATGTTGTAATGGACGGTCGGCAGCACCGGGATCGGCTCCTTGGTCACGTCGACGCCGGCGAAGATCTTCGCGCTCTCCGAGATGCCGGGCAGGCGCTCGTGGAGGATCTTCGGGTCGAGGTGATCGAGGTGCAGGAAGATGTGATCCTTGTTCTTGCCGACGCCGCGGCCTTCACGGATCTCGATGGTCATCGCCCGCGAGACGACGTCGCGCGAGGCCAGATCCTTGGCCGACGGCGCGTAGCGCTCCATGAAGCGCTCGCCCTCGGAATTGACCAGATAACCGCCCTCGCCGCGCGAGCCTTCGGTGATCAGGCAGCCCGAGCCGTAGATGCCGGTCGGATGGAACTGCACGAACTCCATGTCCTGCAGCGGCAGGCCGGCGCGCAGCACCATCGCGTTGCCGTCGCCGGTCTGGGTGTGGGCGCCGGTGCAGGAGAGATAGATGCGGCCGTAGCCGCCGGTCGCGAGAATGGTGGTCTGCGCCCGGAAGCGGTGCAGCGTGCCGTCGTCGAGATTGAGCGCGATCACGCCGCGGCAGGCGCCCTCCTCGTCCATGATCAGGTCGAGCACGAAATACTCGACGTAGAACTCGGCGTGATGCTTGAGCGCGGCGCCGTACAGCGTGTGCAGCATCGCGTGGCCGGTGCGGTCGGCCGCGGCGCAGGTGCGCTGGGCGATGCCCTGGCCGTAGTTCGTCGTCATGCCGCCGAACGGGCGCTGATAGATCTTGCCTTCCTCGGTGCGCGAGAACGGCACGCCCCAGTGCTCGAGCTCGTAGACCGCGGCCGGCGCGTTGCGGCACAGATACTCGATCGCGTCCTGGTCGCCGAGCCAGTCCGACCCCTTGACGGTGTCGTACATGTGCCAGCGCCAGTCGTCCGGACCCATGTTGCCGAGCGCCGCCGAGATGCCGCCCTGCGCCGCCACCGTGTGCGAGCGGGTCGGAAAGACCTTGGTCAGGCAGGCGGTGCGCAGGCCCGCCTCGCTGCAGCCGACCACGGCGCGCAGGCCGGCCCCGCCGGCTCCCACCACGACCACGTCGTAGGTGTGGTCTTCGAGCGGGTAGGCGCGGCCGTTCACCGCCGGCGCCGCGCCGTTTCCGGAACCGTTAGCCGCCATGTCACACTCCGAACGAAAGCTTGAGGATCGCGTAGGTGCAGGCCAGCCACAGCACGACCGTGAGGAACGTGTTGCCGATCAGCAGCGCCGTCTTGAGCCCCTTGCCGTAGATGTAGTCCTCGATCACCGACTGGAGACCGAGCCGCATGTGCAGCGTGGTGGCGTAGACGAACAGCAGCATGACGATCGCGACCAGCGGCGATCCGAGAATCTGCGCGACCGCGGCGTGGTTGCGGCCGATCAGCGAGATGACGATGACGATCGCGGCGAAGGTGAGCGGCACCAGCGCGATCGCGGTCAGCCGCATCTCCCACCAGTGCTCGGTGCCGGACATCGCCGAGCCGAGCCCGCGGGCCTTTGCCATCGGGGTGCGGATGCTGGACAGCTTCATCGCAGGCCTCCCATCACGAAGCCGCCGATGATCCAGGCGAGCAGGGTGAGCGAGATCGAGCCGATCAGCGTCGCCCGGGCGAGCCATTCGCGCTCGTTGGGGGCGAAGCCGCGGCCGGTGTCCCAGATCAGGTGGCGGACACCGCCCAGCGAGTGGTGGATCAGCCCCCAGGAGAAGCCGAGCAGCACCAGCCGGCCGATCCAGGTGCTCATGAACCACTGCACCCAGGCATATTGATTCGGCCCCGCGGCGGCGGCGAGCAGCCACCACACCACCAGCAGGAAGCCGGCATAGAGCACGACCCCGGTGACCCGGTGGAACCCGGACATCAGGAACGTGAAGGTCAGGCGATAGACTTGAAGATGCGGCGACAGCGGCCGCGCGACCCGCGCCGGGCGTTCAGCCATGGAAGAACTCCAAATAGGGCCAGTCCCTTGAAGCAGAAGCGCGCCCCCGGTGCAATGCCCAATCACGCGTGCGGGCCTCGCCGGGGGGCACGCCGAGACAGGACGGGGGCGCGGCCCCCGCCCGCGTTCGCGCTCCTCAGCGCGGCACCAGGGCCCAGTAGTCGAGGTCGAGCACCACCCCCGGATCGTAGTCGCTGCCCACCCGCAACGGATGGTCGTCGCAGGCGCGATCCTTGGCGGCGACCAGCCGCAGCCGCAGCGCGCCGACGTCGTTGCGGTTCGGCAGATCCGCCTTGTCGAGCACCTCCGACCAGGCGAACACGGTGTCGGCCGCAAACAGCGGCGCGACGTGCGAGCCGCTGTTGATCCCCGCGACATGGAAGACGTTGGCGAGGCCGTTGAACGACAGCGCGCGGGCGAGCGAGATCACGTGCCCGCCATAGATCAGCCGCCGGCCGATTCGCGTCCGCACCTGGGCGAAGTGGTTGAAGTGCACTTTCGCCGTGTTCTGGTAGAGCCGCGTGGCGATCTGGTGCTCGGCGTCCTCCACCGTCATGCCGTCCACGTGGTCGATCTTCTCGCCGATCTCGTAGTCGCCGAAGCGATGCGGCGAGCCCGACAGCCCGTCGTCCCAGGCGGCCGGATCGATCGGCGGGCAGGCGGCGCCGAGCGTCGCCGGATCGAGCACCTTCGCGAGCGCCGGCACCGCTTCGCCCTGCGGCTTCGCCGCCTCGTCGCGCTTGTGCACCATCACCCAGCGCACGTATTCCAGCACCTTCTCGCCGTCCTGGCGAAAGCCGGTCGAGCGGACATAGACGACGCCGGTGCGGCGGCTCGAATTCTCCTTGAGGCCGATCACCTCGGAGACCGCGCTCAGCGTGTCGCCCGGATAGACCGGGGCGAGGAACCGGCACTCGGCATAGCCGAGATTGGCGACGGCATTGAGCGAGATGTCCGGCACGGTCTTGCCGAACACCACGTGAAAGACGAGCAGGTCGTCGATCGGCGCCTTCGGATAGCCGATCGCCCGGGCGAAGGCGTCGGAGGACTGCACGGCGAAGCGCGGGCCGTACAGCGCGGTGTAGAGCGCGACGTCGCCGGCGGTGACGGTGCGCGGGGTCGCGTGCCGGATCACCTCGCCGATGCGAAAGTCTTCGAAGAAGCGCCCCGGACTGGTCTTGCTGGCCATGGTTCAGGACGGACTGGGGGTGAGGTTGCAGTGCAGCGAGTCGTACCCGCGGCCGGGCCACTTGGCAATGGGCGGGACGCGCGAACCCGGCCGAGCGGACGCGCGCGACCGGGCTTCAGGGTTGCGGAAGGTCGGATTCGGAGAAAGGCCTCGACTTGGAGTTCCACGATCAGCGACCTGTCGGCAATCGCGAACCCACCCGAGCCGGGGCGCCCCCGTCGAGCGTCCCCGACCACGGCAAGAGCAACGGCGGCATCGAAGGCCACACCGTCACGGTCGCCCGCGAGGTGGATTGGCCGAACGGGGTCGGCACTTTCCCGGTGAGCTGCGGCGGCGCCACGTCGCCACCATCACAGAGCGAATCGACGCGCGTACCGGGAGCACGCGCGAGATCGGTGACGAACCGGGCGGCCGAAAGCGGCCCCGGCCAGCGAACGCGGGCTTGCCCGTGTTCGGCACGAAGACACACACGGGCTCGCCGGTGTTCGGCACGTGGACGTTCGCAAGTCGGGCAAGCCCCATTTGCATGGGTTGCGGGGCAAACGCCGGCCGCGGCATCGAAAAGTTCGTCGACATCCGCGGTATCGGCATCGCTTTTCTCCTGGCCCCCGGCAGTTCGCACCGCATCCCAGCCGCCGTCCGAGCTTCCAAACGATCTCTTGGCGGCGGGGTCAGCCGCCCATGCCTGGCGGCGCGACCGACGCCTCGGTGAGCCCGGCGGCATCGAGCCAGCGCCGCACCCGGCCGGTCGCCTTCGCCTGCTCGACGAAGCCGCTGACCAGCGCCAGCGCCACCGGCCGCCCTCGCGGAACCGCGACCGCCGTGCGCGCCTCGAGGAAGGCGCCGTCGAGCACCCGCGCGCCGGCGATCCGGGCGGAGGTGGCGGCGAGCGACTCGCGGCCGAGCGCGATCGCGTCCGCCCCGCCGCTCGTCATCAGCGTGACGGCATCCTCCGACGAATCGAGCGCGAGATGCACCGCGCGCGGCGAGGCGAGCGCCGAGGCGCGCAGGGTCGCGGTGTCGCGCACGCCGGCGATCCGCACCCACGGCGCGTCGGCATCGGCGATCCGCTTGATCGGCGAGCCGGCCGGCACGAGGTAGCTCGCCCGCATCAGATGATAGGCGGCGCCGAACGCCACCACCTGCCGGCGCTGCGCGTCGACCGGCATGAAGGCGAGATCCCAGGCGCCGCGCGCGGCGGCGTTCTGGATCTCGCCGGAGCTGCGATAGGCCAGCCACTCGACCGGCACGCCGAGCTCGTCGGCGAGCGCCGCCGCCAGGTCGACGGTGACGCCGTGCAGGGCGCCGGCCGCATCGCGCACCGCGAACGCCGCGGAGGGCGTCGCGCCGACGGCGATCGCCACCCGCAGCCGGCCGGTCGGCATCAGCTCGGACAGGGCCGCGTCTGCGGCCGTGCACCCGGTCGCGCGAAGGGCCGTCATGGTCGTGCGCTCGGCTCCGGCGCGGGCATCTGCTCCTCCGAAGGTCGGTGTGCGCCCGACACAATCATGACACGAAGGCGTCGCGGGGCGCCATGGGGAAGCGCACGATTCGCGGCAATTCCTCTGAAAAATTCGCACCTTGCCGAAGGAATGCCGCACCGAGGCACCAATGTCCGCCAGCGGACGGTGCAGCGGCACCGGCGGCCCGGCCGGCAGCCGGACCGGTTCGACGGCGCGAATCACGACAGATATGCGCGCAAACCGACGCCAGTCCCGCCGAAGCGCTTTGATTCGCGTCCCGAAAACCCTACATTGGGCGCCAGAAAGGCTCTCCCCATGACCTATATCGACGCGACTGCGGCTCCGCTTCGCAAGAACGGACAGATCAAGATTCACGGCGAAGAGGCGTTCGCCGGGATGCGCAAGGCCGGACGGCTGACCGCCGAGTGCCTCGACATGCTGGTGCCCGAGATTCAGCCGGGCGTGCCGACCGACCGGATCGACCAGCTGGTGTTCGAGTTCGCGATGGACCACGGCGCCTATCCGGCGACGCTGATGTACCGCGGCTACACCAAGTCGACCTGCACCTCGATCAACCACGTGGTCTGCCACGGCATCCCCAACGAGAAGCCGCTGCGCGAGGGCGACATCGTCAATGTCGACGTGACGCTGATCGTCGACGGCTGGCACGGCGATTCGAGCCGGATGTACGCGGTCGGCGAGATTCCGCGCCGCGCCGAGCGGCTGATCGACGTGACCTTCGAGTCGCTCGAGATCGGCGTCACCGCGGTGCGGCCCGGCGCCACCACCGGCGACATCGGCGCGGCGATCGAGAAGTTCGTCGAGGGCCACAACATGAGCGTGGTGCGCGATTTCTGCGGCCACGGGCTCGGCCGGCTGTTTCACGACGAGCCGAACATCGTCCATGTCGGCCGGCCCGGCGAGGGCATCGTGCTGCGGCCCGGCATGCTGTTCACCGTCGAGCCGATGATCAATCTCGGCCGCCCGCACGTGAAGGTCCTGTCCGACGGCTGGACCGCGGTGACGCGCGACCGCTCGCTGTCGGCACAGTTCGAGCACACGGTGGGCGTCACCGAGACCGGGGTCGAGGTGTTCACCTACTCGCCCAAGGGGCTCGACAAGCCGCCGGTCAATGGCGGCCCGGCGCTCGCCTCGCGGCACTGACCGGCGCGGCCCTCGGGCCGCCCGAAGCCCTGATCCTCGCCCGGATCCGCGTGAGGATCCGGACGCGAGACCTCGGGCCGCGGTCGTCGGTCCCACCGTCGCCACGAAAAAAGGCCCGGGTGTCGCCCGGGCCTTTTTGCTTGGGTTCGCTCTCGGCGCCGCGTGTGCCGATCTGCTTGCCGATCGTCGTCCGGGTCGTCCCGCAGCGCCCGTCGTGGCGGATGCGCGGGTCTAGCGGCGGTCGCCGACCAGGCGCAGCAACATCAGGAACAGGTTGATGAAGTCGAGATAGAGCGACAGCGCGCCCATCACCGCCTTGCGGCCGGCCACGGTGCCGTCGTCCATCGCGCTGTACATCTCCTTGATCTTCTGGGTGTCCCAGGCGGTCAGGCCGGCGAAGATCAGCACGCCCGCGACCGACAGCGCCCAGTCGAGCGCGCTCGACTGCAGGAACATGTTCACGAGCATCGCGATGACCAGGCCGAACAAGCCCATGATCAGGAACGAGCCCATGCCCGAGAGATCACGCTGGGTGGTGTAGCCCCACAGCGACAGCGCGCCGAACGAGGCGGCCGAGATGAAGAACACCCGGGTGATCGAGCCCGCCGTGTACATCAGGAAGATCGAGGCGAGCGACAGGCCGAGCATGCCGGCATAGACGAAGAACAGCGTCCGCGCGGTCGAGGCGGACAGCGAGTTGATCCGGAAGCTCATGAAAAAGACGAGGCCGAGCGGGGCGAGCACCAGCACCCACATCAGCGGGCTGGTGAACACCGCCTCGCCGAACCCGGTGAGCCCGGAGATGCGGCCGTTCGCCACCGTGATGGAATCACCACCGGCGGCGAGATAGGTCAGCCACGCCGTCACGCCGGTGAGCGCGACGCCGCTGGCCATGTAGTTGTAGACGCGGATCATGTGGGCCCGCAGGCCCTGGTCGATGGCGACCGCCCGGTCGGCCCCGTAGCCGCGCGATGCGATCGTATTCCGGTCGAAGTCCGACATGGGGGATAGTCCTTTCTGTCCGCCCGTTCACCGCTGGTCAGCGGCCGGGAAGGGCACCCGGTCCGACACCGTCGAATTCGGCCTCAATGTAGGCCTCGTCATGGTCGCCGTGAAGGGGACGGGCCCCTGTCCGATCATGACAAATTCGCCACCCTCGGCCCCGTTACGCCACGGCGTTCGCGTGGCGTTACCGGAGCGTTACCCGGCCGGCGTCACTCCTCCCGCTCGCCGAGCAGCTGCAGGAGCAGCGTGAACAGGTTGATGAAGTCGAGATAGAGCGAGAGCGCGCCCATCACCGCCGAGCGCTCCATCGTCTCGCCGTCCATCGCGCCGTAGAGATACTCGCTCTTCAGCCGCTGGGTGTCGTAGGCGGTGAGGCCGGCGAACACCAGGACGCCGATCACCGAGATCAGCCACTGCATCATCGAGGAGGCGACGAACACGTTCACCAGGCTCGCGATGATGATCCCGAACAAGCCCATGATCAGGAACGAGCCCATCCCCGAGAGGTCGCGCTTGGTGGTGTAGCCCCACAAGGACAGCGCGCCGAACGAGGCGGCGGTGATGAAGAACACCCGCACCACCGAGGTGTGGGTGAACACCATGAAGATCGCGCCGAGCGACAGCCCGACCAGCGCCGCATAGACCCAGAACAGCGCCTGGGCGGTCGCCGGCTTGAGCCGCTGGATGCCGAAGCTCAGGGCGAACACCAGCGCGAGCGGCGCCAGCATGATGACCCATTTGAGCGGGCTCACATAGACGGCCCAGCCGATCGGCGTGAGAAACATGCTGCCGCCGATGCGGGCCGGCAGCTCGGCGCCGTTCCTCACCACCCGCGCCGCGTCCGAGGCGTCGCCGGTGACCGAGACGAGATACATGCCGAGCGCGGCGAACCCGGTGATCGCCAGCCCCAGCACCATGTAGTTGTAGACGCGCAGCATGTACGCGCGCAGCCCGGCGTCGAACGCGGCCGCCTCCGCGTGGCCGGCCGCGCCGTAAGGCACGCCCCAGGTGTTCCGATCGTAGTCCGACATCGTCGAACCCCCTTCCGTTGTCCCGCTGTGTGCCGTCCCGCTGTGTGCCGCAGCCCGTCGCCCGGCGGTCCGAAAAGCACGTGCCGGATAGGAACGCATTATATGCGACCGCTGGCGGACTCCCGGCGGCGACGGATTGTCGCAAAGATCTCGCGCGCCGCGTGTTGCGCAGCCGAGGCGGTCGCCGCCCGCCCGTCCCCTGCCGGCCGGTGGCGGGGCGATCATCGGGCCGCATGGTTCAGCGATCGTTAACGGCGGCGGGACTTCGCGCGCGCTCGGAGCGCGCTTCGAGCGCATTCACAACGCGCGAAGCACGGCGGCCGGCTTGCGGCCGAGCGCCGAGACGGTGCCGACGAGGCCGCAGGCGAGCGTCACCGCGAGCGCGCCGAACGCGGCGGCGAGCGCCGGCCCGGCGTGCCACGTGAAGGGCAGCGTCATGATGTCGCCGACCACGAGCCACGCCGCGACCGAGCCGGCAGCGACCCCGAACAGCACCGCCGCGAGGCCGATCAGCGCGTACTCGATCAGATACGCCGTGACGATGGTGCGACGGGTGGCGCCGAGCGTCTTCAGGATCACCGCGTCGTAGACGCGGTGGCGATGGCCGCTCGCGAGCGCGCCGCCCAGCACCAGCACCGCGGCGATCAGCGTGACGGCGCTCGCCGCGCGGATCGCGCGGGAGAGATCGGCGAGCACGCCCGCCACCTGGTCGAGCGCCTCCTTCACCGGCACCGGGGTGACGGAGGGAAACGCCTTCGCCACCGCGTTCATCACCGCGGCCTCCTCGGCGGGCGTGCCGCCGTCGGGGAAGGAGACGGTGGCGATGTCGCTGTGCGGCGCCCCGGCGAAGGCGCCGGGCGAGAAGACGAGCACGAAATTGATGCCGAGCGACTGCCAGTCGACCTTTCTCAGATTGGCGACGGTGGCGCCGATGTTGCGGCCGAGCACGTTGACGGTGAGGCGGTCGCCGACCGAAAGCCCGAGCCCGTCGGCGACCTTCTCCTCGAGCGAGAGGAGCGGCGGCCCGCGATAATCGGCGCCCCACCAGTCGCCCGCCACCACCCGCGAGCCCTCCGGCACGGTGCCCGCATAGGTGATGCCGCGATCGCCGTGCAGCGCCCAGCTGCCGCGCCCGGTGGTCTTCAGCTCCTCGGCCGGCACGCCCTTCACCGCGACGATTCGTCCCCGCAGCATCGGCACGCGCTCGAGGGTCGCGGCGGGCGCGGTGTCCTTCATCAGCGCGTCGAAGCGCGCCGTCTCGCGGCTCGGAATGTCGAGGAAGAAGAAGGAGGGCGCGCGCTGCGGCAGCTCGGAGGTCAGCGCGTGGCGCAGATTGGCGTCGACCTCGAGAATGGTCACCAGAAGCGCCATGCCGAGCCCGAGCGAGATGACGACCGTCGGCGTCAGCGCCGCCGGCCGGTGAATGTTGGCGATCGCCAGCCTCAGCACGGTTTTGCGGGCCCGCGGCGCGCGTCGCGCCAAGGCCATCACCCCGCTCGCGACGAGGCGCAGAAGCACCAGCACCGCGACCGCCACCCCGACGAACACGGCCGCCACCGGCGGATCGTAGGAGGCGCCGATCGCCAGCCCCGCGAGCGCGAGCGCCGAGACGACGGTCGCGACGACGTAGCGCGGGCGCGGCCGACGCTGGCGGTCGGGGGAGACCGCATCCCTGAACAAGGCCGACACCGGCACGTCGTGGGCGCGGCCGAGCGGCCACAGCGCGAAGGTCACCGCGGTGAGGAGGCCGTAGACGAAGGCGAGCGCCAACGGCCCGGCATGCAGCGACGGCGCGATCGGCAGCGGCAGCACCGCGCCCCACACCGCGGCGATCAGGAACGGCAGCGCGGCGCCGAGCGCGAGGCCGATCGCCGAGCCGATCGCCGCCAGCACCAGGATCTGCGCCAGATACACCGCGACCACGCCGCCACCGCCGGCGCCGAGCGCCTTCAGCGTGGCGATGGTGTCGCGCTTGCGGTCGAGATGGTGGCGGGTCGCGTTGGCGACGCCGACGCCGCCGACCAGCAGCGCCGTCAGCCCGACCAGCGTGAGGAACTGGGTGAAGCGGCCGATCGACCGCTCGAGCCGCGGCGAGGCATTGGCGCTGGAGCGCACGTCCCATCCGGCGTTCGGGAATCTCTGCTCGGCCGCCTCGGTCACCGCGTCGATGTGGCGCGCCGAGGCATCGTCGAGCCGCAGCCGGTAGACCCAGCGCACCAGGCTTCCGGGCTGGACCAGGCCGGTCGCGGCGAGCGCATCGGCCGAGACCATCAGCCGCGGCCCGAAGCCGATGCCGCCGGCGAGCCGGTCGGGCTCGCTCGTCACGCTGGCGCGCAGCACGAAGGTCGCCGAGCCGATGGTGATCTTGTCGCCCGCCGTCAGGCCGAGCCGGGCGAGCAGCAGCGGGTCGGCCGCCGCGCCGAAGGCGTCGCCGTCGCGAGCGAGCGTCTGGTCGAGCGGGGCCGGCGGGTCGGTGACGACCGCGCCATAGAGCGGATAGGCGGCATCGACCGCCTTCAGCTCCACGAGCGTCGAGCGGCCGTCGGCGGTTCTGGCGAGCGCCCGCATCGAGGCGGTGACGGAGACTGTCCCGGCCTCCTCCATGAAGGCGCGCTCGGCCGGCCCCGCCTCGCGCTGGACCAGCGTGAAGGCGACGTCGCCGCCGAGAATAGCCCTGCCCTGGCCGGCGATGCCGGCGGTCATCGAGGTCGCGAGCGAGCCGACCCCGGCGATGGTCATCACCCCGAGCGCCATGCAGGCGACGAAAACGGCAAAGCCGCGAAAGCCGCCGCGCAGATCGCGCAATGCCACCTTCAGGAGCGGCCGCCACGGCGTGCCGGCGGGGCGGGCGATGGCGGGCGAGCCCGTCGCGTCGGCGGCGGTCACGCCAAAACCTCGCGGTCCGCGGATTCGTGCGCGGCGGTCTCGTCGATCCGGCCGGAATGGATGTGCACCGTGCGGTCGCAGCGCGCCGCGAGCCCCGGATCGTGCGTCACCAGCACCAGCGTCATGCCGCGCTCGCGATGGCCGGCGAACAAGAGGTCGACGATGCCGCGGCCGGTCGTCTCGTCGAGATTGCCGGTCGGCTCGTCGGCGACCAGGATCGCCGGGCGCGGGGCGAGTGCGCGCGCCAGCGCGACGCGCTGCTGCTCGCCGCCCGACAGCTGCGCCGGATAATGGTCGCGCCGCGCGGCGAGGCCGACCGCCTCCAGCTCCCGGGCCGCGATCTCGAAGGCATCTTGATGCCCGGCGAGCTCGAGCGGCACCGCGACGTTCTCGAGCGCGGTCATGGTCGGGATCAGGTGGAACGACTGAAAGACGATTCCTATGTTTCGGCCGCGGAACTGCGCGAGCCCGTCCTCGTCGAGGTCTCCGAGATCGGTGCCGGCGACCGTCACCGTGCCGGAATCCGGCCGCTCGAGCCCGGCCATCACCATCAAAAGCGTCGATTTGCCCGATCCGGACGGCCCGACCAGGCCGATCGCCTCGCCCGCCCCTATATCGAGGGAGACGTGTTTCAGAATGTGGACCCGTGCGGCCTCGGAGCCGAGGGAGAGATCGACCCCCGACAGGGCGATCGCGGGCGGGGATCGGAGAAGCGAGGTATCGTCCATGCTGCCGTCTTTTTCGTGCGTACCGGGGCCGCGGGCGGGGTTTTCGTCATATGGGGCGGCATATGGGGCCCCGCATTGGCGGATGAAGCCGGCGCGACGCGTGGTCGCCGCTCTCGCCGGGCTGCTCGCCGCCATCGTCTTTTACGTGGCACCGGCCACATTTTCCTCGGCACGTGCGGAAAAAGCCGGCGAGCGGCCGCTGAAAGTCGTGCTGCTGGGGGATTCGCTCACCGCCGGCTACGGCCTGCCGCCGGGCGACGGCTTTGCCGCCCAGCTGCGAAAGGCCCTGGCGGAGGGCGGACATCCGGAAAACGCGCCGCCGGTCGAGATCGTCGATGCCGGCGTGTCGGGCGACACCACCACGGACGGCCTCGCCCGGCTCGACTGGGCGGTGCCTTCGGGCACCGACGCGGTGGTGGTCGAGCTCGGCGCCAACGACGCGCTGCGCGGCATCGACCCGGCGGTCACCCGGAAAGCGCTCGGCGAGATTCTGCGGCGGCTGAAAGCGCGCGGCATTCCGGTGCTGCTCGCCGGCATGAAGGCGCCACCGAACATGGGGACAGACTACAAGCGCGCCTTCGACGTCATATTTCCCGACTTGGCGAAGGCCTATGATTCGGTGCTCTACCCGTTCTTCCTGGAGGGGGTGGCGGCCCAGCCGAGCCTCAATCAGGCCGACGGGATGCATCCGAACGCCGCGGGCGTGCGGGTGATCGTGCGGGGCATCCTGCCGCGCGTCGAGGAGCTGATCGCCCGCGCCGCCGCCCGGCGCGACCGGAGCTGAGACGAAAAGCCTCCGGCCCGCCTGCCCTCCGTTCCCGACCGGTCCGCGAAACAGCGCGGCCGGCGAGCGGGACGCGTCCTCCAGCCGCAGGTATCCCCCATGCCCAGACTGTTCACCGCCATAGAGATTCCCCGCGATGTCGGGGAGGCCTTGTCGATGCTGCGCGGTGGGCTGCCGGGCGCTCGCTGGATCGACCGCGAGAACTACCATCTGACGCTGCGCTTCATCGGCGACATCGACGACGCCACCGCCCGCGAGGTCGCCTATGCGCTCGAAGGCGTGGCGCGCGCCCCCTTCACGCTGCGGCTCGACGGGGTGGATGCGTTCGGCGGCCGCAAGCCGCGCGCGGTGTTCGCGGCGGTCGCGCCCAATCCGGCGCTCGTCGAGCTGCAGGCCGAGCACGAGCGGCTGATGCAGCGGGTCGGCCTGCCGGCGGAGGGGCGGAAATTCGCGCCGCACGTGTCGCTCGCGCGGCTGCGCGACTCCTCGCCGCGTCAGGTCGCCGACTATCTCGCCACCCGCGCCGGCTTCCGCTCGATGCCGTTCCCGGTCGAGCGCTTCGTGCTCTACTCCTCGCGAGCCTCGGTCGGCGGCGGGCCCTACGTGGTCGAGGCCGAGTATCCGCTCGAGGTGCTTCCCGAACGCGCCCGGCTCGGCGCCCGCTGAGAGCCCGTTTGGAAACTCGGACGCGGGCTGCGTTGCGGCGCGAACTGCCGGAGGCCAGGAGAAAAGCGATGCCGATAT
>NZ_AKZI01000031.1 GCF_000293785.1 Rhodovulum sp. PH10
GCGGGCGCGGAGGGATCGGCGGCCGCGGCCGCAGCGGCGGTCGTCGCGGCAGACGCGGTCCCGGCGGCGGTGGTCGCGGTGCCACCGGGGCTCGCGCCCGAGACCGGCACGCCGGCACCTCCCGAGGCGCCCGAGCCGGGCGAGGCGGCGCCACCGCCGACCGGGGCGTGCAGAAGCACGAGCTTCATCCCGTCCGGCGTCGCCCGCACCGCGAGCTGGACGTGCGTGCCCGCCTCGAGCAGCACCGCCGTCTGGACGTCGATCAGGGAATTGCCGATGGCGAGCTGGACGTGGGTCTGGTCGATCAGCCGCAGCACCAGCGCGTCGACCACCTGCCCCGGCGTGAAGGCCGGCGCGTTGCCGCCTCCCTGGGCGTTCGGGCTGATCGCGATGGGCGAGACGACGAGGTCCAAGGTCGCCTCCGGTCGGGCTGCTCCAGGATCGAAGCATGCCCGATCCGCGTGAACCGACTCTTAACCGCGCATCTCTCGTGCGGGACACGTGCCCGCCGGCGCAACGATCACCCGTGAGAGGCGACCGCGGCCCGGCCGCCGACCGGGCCGCGGTGCTCCCCGCCGTCCGCGGGAGGGGCGGGACGGCAGTTCGCCCGGTCACGCCGCCGATGCCCGGAGATCGGCGCGGCAGACGGCGCGCCGGGCGCAGGGTCGGCTCCGGCTCAGGCCTTGGCGTAGAGCCGGCACCAGCCGTTGGCGCTGATCGAGCCGTCGACGGTCTTGCACGAGGACGGCGGCTGGAAGTGGCGGCAGTTGCCGCAATGCTGCGCGCCCTTGGGCGAGCCCTGGTAGCCGGCCGCCTTCTGCGACGCCTTGCGCACCTGGGCGTCGGCCGGCCCGGCGGCGGCGAGGCCGAGCGCGGCCACCGCCCCGACCGCGCCGACCGCGCCGAGCCCGTGCCGCAGCATGCGCCGCCGCGACATCGCCCGCCCGCTCTTCGTCCTGTCCGTCATCGATGCGTCTCCTCTTGGTCGGTCTTCTTCGAGATGGCCGTTGTGGCCTTTGCTCCGGCCGCTTCCGGCCGGACGGTCGTCACCAGCGGAACGCCACCGATCCGCCGACGAGCTGTGCGTCGTAATTGGGATTGAAGGCCGCCATGCCGATGTTGCGGGCGACGCTCGCGTCGATCAGATACATGTAGGGCGAGGCGAGATCGTTCTGCCAATCGGCGACCTGATTGCGCTCCCACAGATAACGAAGCTTCAGCGTCACGTCGCCGCTCCAGCCGAGCTTCGCGATGGTGTCGGGATCGAGCTTGTGGCGCAGCACGCCCTCGAAGCGCTGATAATTGGTGCGGTAGGTCGGGAACGGCGCGCACACCGTGTCGCTCGGGCACGGCGTGTTGCTGCCGAACGGCTCGGCGGTCCAGTCCTCCTTGCCGTGGGCGATCGCGTAGGACAGGCCGAGATCGACCGAGTCCGGCACGATGTCGACATTGGCGGACACCACCACGGTGTCGACGTCCTCGCGCATGTTGCTGAAGAAGCGGCTGGTGCCGCCGGCCGGAAAGGTGGTGCCGTCGAGCGCGGTGATGGTCGAGCTGCCGACCAGATCACGATCGAACTGCTCGTGCACGTAAGCCGCCATCAGCCGCAGGCCGGGGCTCACCGCATAGGCGACCTCGATGCCGGCGTTCCACACATTGTCCTTCAGAATGCCGAGCTCGCCGGCGCCGTACGGATCGGTGAGATAGTCGTCGAACCGCAGGCCCGCATTGGGCGACACCACCAGGCCGGGGATCGGCGTGTCGAGCTCGAACACCGCCATCGCCTTGTGGCGGTCGCGGTCGGCGAGATCGAACTTGCGCATGAGAAAATTGGTGACCGTCTGGGTGTCCGGCGACGACCAGTAGGTGTAGCGCACCAGCGACTGCGGATCGTAGACGCCGTCGTAGCGGCGCTGCGAGTAGAGATAGCTCGTCTTGAACATGCCGCCGTCGAAAGCGCGCCAGTCGCCGTAGATCTTTCCGGACAGCTCGTCGGTGACGGCGACCTCGCGGCGCTCGCGGTCGTAGCGCTCCCAGGCGGCGGTGGCGCCGACATTGAACGTCTTGGTGACGCGCCAGGTCACGTCCTCGCTGGCGTTCTGCTTGGTGTAGGCATAAGCGAGGTTGCGGCGGACGCTGCCGGCGGCGATCCCGTTGTTGGAGGAATCCTCCGACACATAGGCGGGAAACAACCGCTCCGGCGTCTTGTTGTCGTTGTCGTAGTAGCGATAGCGGAAGGTCGCCTTGACGTCGTCGGTGACGCGGGTCGTCAGCACGTTGTTGATCAGCATCGTGTCGATGCGCGCGTCGGCGCTGTCGGAGGGCAGCGCGTTCGCCACCACGAACGGGTTGATGGTGTAGGGAACGAAGCCCTCGTCCTGCCGCATCGAGGCGTAGGAGAACGTCCCCATGTAGCGGGTGCGGTACGGCAGGTCGACGCCGGTGGTCATCGAGGCGGTGTAGGCCTGGTTGTCGGGCAGCAGGCTCACCCGGCCGAGCGGCGAGAAGACCGACGGGTTGGCGGCGCTGAAGAACGGGTTCTCGTAGGTGTAGGAGTCGTGCTCGTTGGTGAACAGCGAGACGCCGCCCGAGGTGAGAATGTTGAAGTGGCCCCACGGCGTGTCGCCGAAATACTGGCCGCTCGCCTTGGCGTTCTGGGTGGTGTCGTCGACCGGCCGCGGCAGCTGCACGATCTGCTGGTTGCCGAGCCCGCCGACGATGGCGCCGGCGACCTGGGTGCCGGTGCGGTGATCGTTCGAGTAGGAGGCCTGAAAATCCCAGTTCGGGTCCGGCGTCCAGCGATACGAGGCGCGGCCGATATTGCGGTCGATGCCGATGTCGATGGTGCGCAGATTGGCGTTCAGCGCGGCGGCGACCTGCGCCTGGGTCGGGTTGTTGCCGAGCGCGACATTGGTGGTGAGCTGGTTGGTGCCGACGCCGTTCCAGATGCTCTGCGCCGAAGTGCTGTAGAGATGGGGGAGCTGGTCCCACTCGGCGGTGAAATAGTGCTCGCCGGCCTTCATCATGTCGAACACCGCGCGGTAGTTGTCGGTGCCGACATAGCGGAAGCTCTCGGTGCCGTAGTCGTTGATGCGCAGCTCCGACCAGTAGACGCCGTCCTTGGTGCGGGCAGCGAAATCGAGCTGCTGCAGATAGGGCCCCGGGCGGATGGTGCCGTACTCGTCGAACTTGGCGATGCTCTCGGAGGGCGCGGAGCCCGGCGGGCGGCCGGGCGCCGCCCACCAGCGGGTGTAGTCGGCCGGCCGATCGACGAAGGCGCGCCAGCCCATCTCGAAGACGCCGAACGTCTCGACGCCGCCGTGCTCGGCGAGCAGCCCGTCCGGCGCCGCGACCGGAGCGACGGCCGGCACCGCGGCGGGCACCGCTTCGGGCGCCACGAGCGGCACCGCGGCAGGCACCGCGAGCGGCACCGCCGCCGGCACGGGGGCTTCCTCGGCGGCGACCCGCGTGGCGGCGACGCCGGTGGCGACGAACAGCATTCCGGTGATCAGAACTCCGCCATGGACCTTCATGGTGCCCCCCTTTGCGCCCGACCGGGCGCGCGCTTCCTCTCCCGACGTGACGAGCTTCTTCGTTCGGCGGCCGTCTTGGACGCGGCCGCTCGCGTGGGGAGACGGCGCTCCCCCGTGTCCTTCACTGTCGACGTTTCACGATCGCCGGCGATGCCGCCGCGGCCGGGCCGCGACGGCGGCCGCGATCACCGATGCCACCGCGATCCCGACGGGCTGTTCGAGCCGTGGATGTTGGTGTGGCAGTTCTGGCACGAGCTGCCGACCGCGTAGCGCATGCTGTTGGCGATGCCGATCACGCCGAGCCCCGGCTGGTTGTGCGGGTTGGTGTGGCAGCGCTGGCACAGCCGCTCGCGCATCACGACCAAGAGGTTCGGATGCATCGTGCCGTGCGGATCGTGGCAGTTCAGGCAGTTCTCGCGCACCGGAGCGTGCTCGAACAGGAACGGCCCGCGCTTGTCGGCATGGCAGGTATAACAAGTCTCGTTGACGGTCGGCTCGCGCAGCATCGCCTCGGTCGCGCTGCCGTGCGGATTGTGGCAGCTGGCGCAGGTCACCTTGCCCTCGCGCATCGGCATGTGGGAGGTGCGCTGCGACTGCGCGCGGCGATCCTTGTGACACTGGAAGCAGGTGTCCATCACCGTCTTCTTGGCGAGCTGGAAGCGCGGCGTGACACGGCGCATCACCGTGTGGCAGTCGGTGCAGGCGACGTCGCGGGTCTCGTGGGTCGAGCCCGGCCAGTAGGTCTGGTTGCCCTTCTCGTGGCAGCTCAGGCAGATCGCGTTGCTGTCGGCGACGCTGGTCGCAGGATCGGTCTTGCGGAACGAGCGGATGTGCCCGGCGCCGCGCCCACCGCCCTCGTTGACGTGGCCGGAGCCCGGACCGTGACAGGTCTCGCACTCCATCTTGCCCTGCGCGGTGACCTTTCCGGACTTGATGCTGCGGCCCATCACCGTCAGCGAGAACTCGTCGAACAGGCCGGCGTGGCAAGTCTCGCAAATCTCCGAGCCGACATAATAGCGGCCCCACGGATCGCCCGGCGCCGGCCGCACCATCTTGGCCATCGGCCCCGACACCACCGCCTTGGTGGGCGCCACGGCCGGCGCGTCGTTATGCGCGAGGCGGATCGGGGCCGACGTATCGCTGTCGGACTTGTCGTCCACGGCCGCCTCCCCGGCGCCGGGCTCGGCTGCCCCGGACGGCGCCGGCACCGACAGCCCGACGTCCGCCGCATAGGACATCAGCGCGGACACGTCCGGCATCGCCGCGTGCAGCGGCACCGCACGCGAATGCCCCGCCCCGCTCGCCGACATTTTTCCATGCGGTGATTTTCCGTGCGGGGAAGCCCCGTGCGGCGAGCCACCGTTCGGGGACGACCCGTGTGGCGAGCCGCCGCGCGGCGAAGGCTGTTTCAGCAGCGTCGCGACGAACGCGGACAAATCCTCCGCGATGGCGTCCGGCTCGCCCGCCACCGTTCGGACGCCGTCGCCCCCGGCCCGCCGCTCGGCCGTCTCGGCCTGCACCGCGCCGGCAACCTCCGCGTGCAGCGACGGTGCGATCGCCCCGAGCAGCAATCCCGAAAAAGCAAGAAGACCGAGCGCTTTCGAAATCGAGGCAACAGTCTTCCGCTCCGCCCCTTCGCCCGAAGAGGCATCCCCCAAAGAATAAAGCATGTCCACGCCCCCCTGAGGCGCTCGGCGTTTCCTGAACCCGCGGCGTGTCAGGGAACCTGGACAGTCGTCCAAGCCCCGATTGTTGAGTTGTCTTGACGGGCTAGGACGATAATAGGTCCTTATCTACCATTTTCAAGCGGTTTTTTCGATAAGCTCCAAAAACTCTTTCATAAGTTGCAGCCTATTTTTCGCCGTTCGCAGCTGCGAAAAAGTGGTCCGCCGCATCAGAATTCATGATGAAGCAGTAGCGAAGACGAACATGTCGCAATGTACCGGAAGACTATTCGAGCAACCGTCTACTCTCTGACGGTTTTACGCGTAATACGGAGCGAACGCCGGATAGTACAGAGAGGATGGTTCGCAACCGGTGAGACCGTTCGATGACACGGTCGGCACTCCGACCGAGCGGGCGATACGCCGAAACTGTCGACAAGCGACGAGCGCCAGTCGCGCCTCGTCCACAACCGTCACCGAAAGGTCACGCCCCGGCCGTGCCGCGCGCCGGCGGCGCACGCGCGCGATCGTCCGGACACCGGCCCCCGGACGCCGGGCCCCGGGCGCCGGGCCGACCGCTCGCCGGTTCTCTCGACGGTTTCTCTCGCAGGTGCCTAAAGAGACTCCCCCACCTGCGACAGCACGGTCGCGGCGGCGTCCATCTCGGCCCGGCGAAACGCGCGGCGTTCGAGCGCCAGTGCGTCGGCGCCCCAAAGCTCCATGTTCCAGTCCTCGTCGAGATGGGCCGCGCTCCAGGCCGCGTCGAGCCCGATCGCCCCCTCGGCGAGCGCCAGCGCCAGCAGCGCCGAGCCGGTCAGCGTGGTGATCACGTGCACCGCCGCGAGCCGCCACGGATTCTTCGGGATCAGCGCCCGAATCGCCGCGATCGCGGTGTCGGGCTGGCTCGCGAACACCACGCCCTCGGCGAGAATGAAGCGGGCGCCGTGGGCGTCGCGCGCCCAGTCGAGCACCGGGTCCCATTGCGCGTGCTGGCGGGCGACCAGCCGCTCCGGCCCGTCGGCGCGATAGACCAGAAGGTCGGAGCCGAGATAGCGGGCGACGTCCTCGGCGATCTCGTCGGCCGCCGCGCCGACCGCGTCGATCACCACATTGGCGAGCCGCGTCAGCGGCATTTTTGCCGGATCGATGGTCTCGCCCTGGGCCCGCCACTCCGCGGCGACCGTCTCGGCGAGCGCACCGTTCGGCAGCGCCAGCGTCTCGCGGGCCGGCGTGCGGACCGGCCGGCTATCGAGTTCGATCGCGAACCCTGCCGCCGTCTCGCGCACCGAGACATCGGTGTAGAAGCGCTTGCGCAGCGGCCGCATGGCGCGCTTGGCGGCCTCGGTCGGGTCGGCCGGCGAGGCGGGAAGAAAGATGTCGTCGAACGGATTGGGCATCGTCTCATCCGGAAGAGCATTCGGCGACCGTGTAGCACGGACCGCCCACCGCCGCTCCCCGAGCGAGGCTATACCCGGCGTAAAGCGTGTCGTACGAGATCGACGACGAAAATGCTCGCGGGACGAGGTTCCATGGGCACAAACCAGGGACCTCGGGCGTTGCCGCTGCGAGCCGGGATCCCCGAACCCCGCCGAATGGCGGGACGACGTGCGCCACGCCGACGCCATCGTGCCGGGAAGACTGCCCGCGCGCTCGCATCCGGTCGCCCTCGTCGCGCGGCCGTCCGAAAGGAGACATCGACATGACCCGGAAATCGATCCTGGCGGTGACGGCCGCCGCGCTGGTCGCCCTGTCCGTGTCCGCCACCCCCAGCGACGCCCGCTGGCGCGGCGGCGGCGGCTGGCACGGTGGCGGCTGGCACGGTGGCGGATGGCACGGCGGCTGGCGTGGCGGCGGCTGGAACCGCGGCTGGGGGCCCGGCTGGGGCGCCGGCGCGGCGGCGGTCGGCCTCGGTCTCGGCCTCGCGGCGACCGCTCCCTACCGCTACGCGCCGTACGGTTACGGCTACGGCTACCCGGCCTATTACGGATACGCACCCTACGCGCCCGGCTACGCCTACGCCCCCTGCATGCGGCGGGTGTGGTGGCACGGCGCCTGGCGGCTGCGCCGGGTGTGCTGACGGCGAGCCCTTTTTCGCAAGTCCGCGGCTTTCGCAAGTCCACGGCGGCGGGTCTCGGCCCGCCGCCGCGTCGTGTCGGGGGCTGTGCCGCGGCCGAGAAAAGAGATGTCACGCCCGTCGTCGTCCCTCACCGGCGTCGAGCGAGCACAGGCCGGCCTCGATGTTCGACCGCAACGATCGCAGCGTCTCCGGATGCGCGAGCAACTCGCCGGCGATCGGTTCCTCGTCCGCCTCCGGCAGGACGGCGAGCTCTGCCATGGCCCGGTCCAGTGGCTTCACCATCGTCGCATCCATCGGCTGCCGCGTCGCACCGGAGCGGCGCACGCCGGCGCCCCGAGCCTCGACTGCGCATAGATGAATCCGAATTCAGTGATCGGCCGGGACCGGTGTGTGGTGTAGCGGACGCACCCGGCCGAGCGTTTTTCTGTCAGTGTTGCATTTTTCCCCGCAATTCGAACGGACCCGGCGACGGACCCCTCTCTCCATCATACTGACATAAAACAGTCTTTTCGGATGCGCGGCCGGCGCGCCCCGGCGGCGGCGCGCGCGGCGCGCTTTACCACCGTTTGCCGACAGCCTGTACAAACCACGTTCGGCGCTGCAATTTGGGTTCCATTCGAGTCGACCCGCACCAGTGGGGAAGACGGGGGCCTTGGGGGGCCGAGAGTGATCGTCGTCGTAGGAATGGCGTTCGAGGCGCGGATCGTCGCGGACGCGGGTGTTCGTGTGATCTGCAGTGGCGACGGCCGCAACCTGGCAGCCACCCTGGCCCGAGCGATCGATGCCGATTGCGGCGGCCTGATCAGCTTCGGGGTGGCCGGCGGGCTCGATCCGGACCTGCCGCCCGGAACCTGCATCGTCGCCTCCGAGGTCGTGTCCGGCAGCACCCGCGTCCCGACCGACACCGGCTGGTCGCGCAAACTGACCGACACCATTCCCGACGCCGTCGCCGGACCGATCGTCGGCGTGCCGGCACCGATCGCCCATGCCGGCGCCAAACGTGCGCTGCATCAGCGCACCGGGGCGCTCGCGGTCGACATGGAATCGCACATCGTCGCCGGCGTCGCGGCGGCGCACGGCCTGCCGGTCGCGGCGCTGCGGGTGATCACCGATCCGGCCGAGCGCACCCTGCCCCGCGCCGCACTGGCCGCCATGCGGCCGAACGGAACCACCGACATCCTGGCGGTGCTCGGCGAGGTCCTGCGCCGTCCACGCGAGCTGCCGGCGCTGATGCGCACCGCGCTCGACGCGCGCGCCGCGCGTGCCACGCTGGTGCGCGGCCGCCGCCTGCTCGGTCCCGGCCTCGGGCTGATCGACGTGCCGGCGCCGATCGGTTCGGACACCGCGGTGAGCGAGCTGATCGACACCGCCCCGCCGGCCGCTGCCTGCCCCGTCACGCCCTGACCCGACCGGCTCGTCGAGTCAGCCGATCCGCTTCAAACCTTTGGAATAGTCCTTCCAGCGGCGGACATACCCGTCCGCCCCGAGGGCGATCTTGTCGGCCGCATCGGCGTCGAGGGTGCGCACCACCTTGGCCGGCGTGCCGACGATCAGCGAGTTTTCCGGATACGCCTTGCCCTCCGGCACCAGCGCGCCGGCGCCGACGATCGAGCCTCTGCCGATACGGGCGCCGTTCATCACGATCGCGCCCATGCCGATCAGGCAGTGGTCGGCGATGGTGCAGCCGTGCAGCACGACATTGTGGCCGATCACGCAGTCGGCGCCGATGGTGAGCGGAAAGCCCATGTCGGTGTGGGCGGTGGCGTTGTCCTGCACCTGCGAGCGCTCGCCGATCTCGATCCACTCGTTGTCGCCGCGCAGCACCGCGTTCCACCACACGCTCGCCTCGCGCAACAGCCGCACCCGGCCGATCAGCACGGCGGTCTCGGCGACCCAGCACTGGCCGTCGGGAGCGAGATCGGGGGTCGCGTCGTCGAGGGCAAAAATCGGCATGTCGGTCTCCGGTGAAGCGAGGGCGCCGGCGCCCTCGTCTCAGGAGTACCGCAGCCCGGCACCGGCTGTGAAGCGCCGGGTCGGCGCAAGGGTGGGCGCGAGATCGGGCGTCCGGTCGGACGAACGAGTCCGCGCGTCAGACCGGCAGGCCGCCGGCCCAGGTCGCGACCGCCTGCACCGCCATCACCACCACGGTGCCGGACATCAGGCTCCACAGGCCGGCGATCACGGTGGCGACCATCACGAACTCGAAGCGGCGGCGCTCGATGATCCGGCCGCGCACCGTGTTGCGCATGATGATGAAGGGGGCGGCGAACACCAGGAGCGGCACCGCCGCGAGGCTCGCCGGCGAGGCGCCGCGCGCGAGCAGGCGGAACGAGGCGGGGCGGTGGGCCAGCAGCTGGTAGCCGGTGGCGATCGAGCCGGCAAAGGCGAAACCGATCGCGAGCGCGAGGAAGGACTGGACGGATTCCGCGGACATGGTGCCCCTCTCCACGGGATGGTTCGGCTTCGACCCCTCTGGTGTGCCGCATCGGGCGGCGCCACGCTACCGTATCCTTAAGAAACGGTTAACGTCCACCGTGCGACCGCCGCTGTCGGGGCGTCGCGTCGGGCGCCGGCCGGGCGGCGTGGCGGAGGGCAAGGCCCCTTTCGGCGGCATCCGGGTGGCGAGCCCGGCAAGCCTGTGGTACCTCGCCGGGCGATCGGACGGCGCGTCGACCGCAACGGCGGCGCATTCCGGCGCCTCGACCCTCGACCGAGACGCCGCCTCGGGGCCGAGACGACACCTCACGACACAGGGGACGCAGCGATGGCGCGGCACGATCACCGGGCGCGGCCGCGTCCGTCCCGGCGCACCAGCCACCGGACCACCTTCACTCTGCTCGCCTTCGGCATGGTCGGCTCGATCGCGGTCGGTGCCGGGCTCACCGCCCTGTGGGCCCCCGGGCCGGCGACGCCGGCGTCCGCCACGCCGCAGGTGCCGCATCTGCCGATCGTGGTGGCGGGGCAAACTTTTACCGTACCGCCGGAGGCGATCCGGATGGAGGTGCAACGCCGTCCCGGCCCGCAGGAGCGCATCGATCTCGTCTACGACTGGCCGTCGCTGACGCCGCCGCCGCCGCGCCCGCACGCCGCCCCGGTGGAGCCGGGGGCGATCGTCGAGCCGCCGGAGCGGATCTTCGTCACGGTGGCGCCGGCCGATGGCGTGCTCGATCCGGCCGAGCGGCTGAAGTCGATCTATCCGCGCTATCTGCGCGACGACCCCTCGCCGAGCCCGGCGGGGCTCACCGTGCTCGGCTTTCGCGACGGCACGCCCTATCAGGGCGAGGATCTGGTCTATGACGAGACCGCGCCCGAGCATTTTCTCGCGCGTTGCGAGCGGCCGGCGGGATCGCTCGCCATCGCCACCTGCCTCGCCGAGCACCCGATCGGCGAGGCGCTGGTGACGATCCGTTTTCCGCGCGCATTGCTCGGCGACTGGCAGAAGGTGGCCGACGGGATCGGGCGGCTGCTCGCCGCACTCCACCACGCCGGCTGACGCCGTTCGGCGCCCGTTCTTTCGGGACATGTGCGGCAGCCCTGCCGGCCGCCGCGCGGCGCGGGACCGGGCCCGCCTCCTCGGGCTACCTCCTCGGCAGCTTCGTCGGGCCGCCTATTCGGCCGCCTCGTCGGTCGCTTCGTCGTCCCGGCGCGGGCGGTGCGGCGGGTAGTCCTGCTCGCCCTCGTCGGTGAGGGTCGGCAGCTCGCCGGCCGCATTGGCGGCGGGGCCGGCCGGCTCGACCTCCTCGGCGGCGAGCGTCGGATCGTCCGGATCGCGCTCGACCGGCAGGGTGGTGAGCTTCTGGTTCTCCTCGATCGCCACCAGCTCGCGGGCGAGCTCCCAATTGGCGTCCGCCTGTCCCTCGGGGCACCCCGCCTCCTGCCAGATGCGGTAGGCCCGTTCGCGCACGCGCTGTTCGAAATCGTCCATCGCCGTCTCCTGACTGTGGGAGGGAAATCCCCGGCGACGGGGTCGAGTTCCTGACGCGCCGCGCCGCCCAGGTGACTGCGAGTCTAGGACGGCGCGCGGCGGGGTTCTTGATCTAGCGCACCTTCGTCTCGTGCGCCTTCGTCTCGTGCGCCTCGGCCTCGTGCGCCTTCGTGGTTGGCGAGCCCGCCCGGCCGCGCGCGCGGGGACGCGCCGGCTGCGGCGCCCGCAGCACCGCCACCGGCAGCGCCCCGAGCAGCGCCGCCACCGGCACCCGGCCGGTCTCGACCCGCCGCTCCGGCGTCAGCACGTCGTCGAGCCGCGGCACGCCGTCGATCACCAGGCTCGCATCGAGCGCGGCGGGATCGAGCCAGCGACGGCCGCCCTCGGTGAACGGCGCCATGTGGCGCAGCGCGACCACCAGAACCTTGTCGCCGCGCCGGCCGGTGCGGGCATAAGCGAGCACGTGGCCCGCCGCCTCGCCCTCGACCGGCACCGGCTCGTAGGCGCCGTTGGAGAAGACGTCCGGCAGCGCGCGACGCAGCCCGAGCAGCTTTTGCGTGAGCGCGAGCTTGATGCGGCCGTCCCGCCACGTCTCGGCGAGCGTCGGGAAATCCGGCAGGTCTTCGAGCGCCGTGCGCCGCGCGTCGAAGTCGACGGCGCGCCGGTTGTCGGGGTCGACCAGCGAAAAATCCCAGAACTCGGTGCCCTGATAGATGTCCGGCACGCCCGGCACGGTGGCCTTGAGGACGAGCTGCGACAGGCTGGTCAGCGCGCCGAGGATCCCGGTGCGGCTCGCGAAGGCGTCGAACTCCTCGAGGAAGGTGGCGGAGGCTTCGCGGTCGAGCAGTTTTGCCAGGAACGCGGTGGTCGCCGCCTCGTAGGCGTCGTTCGGATTGTGCCAGCTGGTCTGCTGCTTGCCCTCGCGCAGCGCCTTGACGGCATAGGTCTGCATCCGCTCGAGGAAGCCCGCATCGACCCCCGCCAACCCCTCCGCCGGCCAGGCGCCGATCAGCGCCTGATAGAGCATGTATTCGTGGGCGTCGCTCGGCGCGCGGCCGGCCTTGCGGACGATCAGCCCGGCATTGAGGTCGCGCCAGCGCCGCACCTCGCCGGCCCACTCCTCGGCCAATTCGGCGAGCGCGAGGATGCGGGTGCGGGCGTCCTCGCCGCGCTTGGTGTCGTGGGTGGCGGTGGCGGTCATCGCGTGCGGCGTGGTCAGCCGGGCGCGCATGCGGAAATCGAACTCGCCGGGCGACAGGCCGGGCAGCACCGGCTCGCCGCCGACCTCGTTGAGCGCGAGCAGGCGGTGATAGCGATAGAACGAGGTGTCCTCCAGCGCCTTCGCCATCACCGGCCCGGTGAGCTGCTGCACCTTGGTGGTGAAGCGGCGCACCCGCGGCTGCGAGTACCCGACCCGGCCGGGAGCGATGATGTCGAGCGTCAGCACGTCCTGCAGGAAGTCGAGGATGCCGGCGTCGGGGCCGTACCAGCGGGCGCGCGCGCGGGCGATCGTCTCGACGATGCGGGCGCGGTCGGCCGGCGAGACGTGGCCGCCGCTCGTGTAGGTCCGATAGACCGGGAAATGGACGATGTAGGCCCGCAGCGCCGTGCGCAGGCGGTCGAGCGTGAAGTCGCGGGTGCGCCAGTGGCCGGCGGCGATCCGCGCGAGCAGGCGCGACAGCACGGTGAACTCGCTCGCCAGCATGGTCTCGAGCACGCGCACCTTGGCGTCCTCGACGATCGCCTCGAAGTCCTGCCGCTCGCCGAGAATGTCGCGATAGAGCGCGTCGAGCCGCGGCATGCCGGCCTCGTCGAGCAGCACGCGGGTCAGCACGTTGAGCACGTCGTAGCCGGTCGAGCCGGCGACGCCCGGCAGCGCCGGCATCGGCTCGCCCTCGCCGAGGATCTTTTCCGCGACGATGTAGAACGGCTCCGCCCGCGAGGGGCCGGGCCGCACCATCCGCACCAGCCGTGACAGGCGGCGGGCGTACTGCACCGGGTCGGCGAGGCCGTCGATGTGGTCGAGCCGCAGGCCGTGCAGACGGCCGCTGCCGATCAGCTCGGCCACCCTCCGATGCACGGCGTCGAAGGTTTGCAAATCCTCGACGCGGATGCCGGCGAGGTCGTTGATGTCGAAGAAGCGGCGATAATTGATCTCGGTGAAGGCGACCCGCCAGTGGGCGACGCGGTAGTGCTGGCGCTCGAGCAGACGGTGCAGGCGGGCCGGGTCGCTGGCGCTCGGCCGGTAGGCGGCGAGCCCGCGCTCGATCACCTCGGCGCCGCCCTCGACCGCGGCGAGATCGGCCTTGAAGGCCGGCGCATGCTCGCGGGTCGGCTCGTTGGGATCGGGGAAGCGGTCGGCGATCTCGAGGAGCTTCTTGCCGACCGGCGTGTCGCCCGCACCCGCCTCGGCCACCACGGTTTTCAAAATGTCGCCGTAGCGGTTGGGCCGGATCGGCAGCCGGTGGTCGAAGTACCAGACCGAGAAGCTGCCCTCCCCGGCGTCGTATTTCAGCACGAGGTCGCCGTCGTCGAGCGCCTCGCCATAGGATTTGCCGAGGATCGGCAGCAGCAGACCGCCCTGGCCGCGGAACGGCAGCGTCTCCCAGTCGATGTCGAAGGAGTCGGCATGGGGCGAGCGCTGCCCCCATTCGAGCACGTCGAGCCACCACGCATTGTCGGCATAGCCGACGCCCATGTGGTTCGGCACGAAGTCGAGGATCAGCCCGATATCGGCCTTCGCGAGCGCGTCCGAGAGGCGCTCGAACGCCTCGTCGCCGCCGAACTCGGGATTGAGCGCGTCGTGGTCGACGATGTCGTAGCCGTGGGTGGAGCCGGCGCGCGCCTTGAGGAACGGCGAGGCATAGAGATGGCTGATGCCGAGCGCCTTCAGGTAAGGCACCAGAGCGGCGGCATCGTCGAAGCCGAACTTTCCGGTGAGCTGGAGCCGGTAGGTCGCGCTCGGAACGACGGACGGCATCACGCCGCCCTCCACGACCACGACACCGACCACGGCGCGAGCGTCGCGCCGGGCGAGGCCGGCGGTGGACCGAACAGCGGCGCGCCGCCGGCGAGGTGCTTTGCCGCCTCCGGCGCGGTGGCCGGCTCGGCGGCGAGATTGGCGATCAGCGCCAGCGTGCCGCCGTCGAGCGCCCAGCGCGCGGTCAGCACCGCGCCGTCGAGCGTCACCTCGGCGCCCCCAGCGCCCTGTTTCCCGCCCTGTTTTCCGCCGCCCTCGGCGATGTGCGGCACCACCCGCTCGCGGCGCAGCTTCAGCAAAGTCGAGACGAAATCGAGCCGCTTGCGATGGGCCGGCTGGCCGCGGGTCGGCCAGTCGAGCACCGCCGAGCGGACGGTCGCCTCGGTCAGCGGATCGGGCACCTCGCCGGCGGTCGTCTGGTCGCGATAGGCTTCCGCGAACTCGCGCCGGCGGCCCTGGCGGACCGCCTCGGCGAGATCGCCGGCAAAATCACAGAAGAACGGGAACGGCCGGTCGGAGCCCCACTCCTCGCCCATGAACATCAAGGGCGGCATCGGCGCGAGCAGCAGCACGGCGAGCGCCGCCTCGACCGCGAGAGCGTCGCTCGCCAGCCCGTCGAGCCGGTCGCCGTGCGCGCGGTTGCCGATCTGGTCGTGGTTCTGCAGGAACGAGACGAAGGCGGCCGGCGGCAGATCCGCGCTCGGCTCGCCGCGGTTCACGCCCTTGCGGTGGGGCGACGCCTCGCCCTGATAGGCGAAGCCGGACGCCAGCACGCGGGCGAGATGGCGGCGCGGGTCGTCGGCGTAATCGACGTAATAGCCCTGCCGCTCGCCGGTCAGCAGCACGTGCCAGGCGTGGTGATAGTCGTCGTTCCACTGCGCGCGGTACTTGCCGTCCGGCACGGCGGGCGCGGGATCGAGCAGCCAGGCGGCGTTGTCGTCGTTCTCGAGCACGAGATGGATGTGGCGGCCGGTGCGCGCCGCCAGCTCCCCGACCGCGCGCGAAAGGTCGACCAGCACCGAGGGCTCGCCCGGCGCGCCGATCGCGTGCACGGCGTCGAGCCGCAGCCCGTCGAAGCGATAGTTCTCGAGCCAGAACACGGCGTTCTCGATCGCGAAGGCGCGCACCTCCGGCACCGCATAGTCGATCGCCGCACCCCACGGGGTGTGGACGTTCTCGGTGAAGAAGGCCGGCGCGTAGCGGCCGAGATAATTCCCCTCCGGCCCGAAATGATTGTAGACGACGTCGAGAAACACCATCAGCCCCTTCTGATGGGCGGCGTCGACCAGCGCCTTCAGATCCTCCGGGCGGCCGTAGGCGGAGTCGGGGGCGTACCACAGCACGCCGTCGTAGCCCCAGTTCCAGCGGCCGGGAAAGTCGGCGACCGGCATCAGCTCGATCGCGGTGAAGCCGGCGGCGATCACGTCGTCGAGCCGGTCGATCACCGCGCGAAACGTGCCGGCGGCGGTGAAGGTGCCGACATGCAGCTCGAGGATCACCGCCTCACGCCACGGCCGGCCCTTCCAGTCGTTGGCGCTCCAGGCGAAGGCGCGATGGTCGACGACCTCGCTCGCGCCGGTGACGTCGTGCGGCTGGAAGGCGGAGGCGGGGTCCGGCACCACGAGGTCGCCGTCGATGCGGAAGGCGTAGTGGGTGCCGGCCCGCGCGCCGGCGATGCGCGCCTCGTACCAGCCGGTCGCGTCGCGCCGCATCGGCGTCGAGGTGGCGGTGACGAGATCGACCGACGTGGCGGCCGGCGCCCACAGGCGGAAGGTGACGCCGCCGTCGGCGTCGAGGATCGGTCCAAAGCGGGTGGCGGTCGTCATGACGTTCCTGCGAATACGGTGACCGAGCGGGCGGGAGCAGAGCACGCCGTGCCGGCCGGCAGCGTGGCGTCGTTCTTCCGGGCATCGTCCGGCACGGTCGCCAGGAGCAACGCCCAGCTCGCGCAGTCCGACCATTCGGGCAGAACGAACTCCACGGCATGACCGGCGGCGTTGAGGACGATCAGCACGGGCGCGCCGGACGGCTCGACCGGAGCGAGCACGTACGAGAGAAAGCGCGCTTCCGCAAATGCCCAATCCGTGCCGACCATCTCGGTTCCACGCGGCGTCAGCCATTTGACGTCCCAGTCGTCGCCGGTGCGGCCGACCAGCCAGCGATGCCCCTGGATCTGCGGATAGGCGCGGCGCAGCTCGGTCAGCCGGGCGACAAAGCCGGTGAGGTCGCCGCCGCTGTCGTCGTCGTCCCGGCCGAGGCCGGACCAGTCCACCCAGCCGACCTCGTTGTCCTGGCAGTACGGGTTGTTGTTGCCGTTCTGCGAGTTGCCGATCTCGTCGCCGGCCAGCATCAGCGGCACGCCGTTGGCGAGGAACAGCGTCGCCAGCAGCGCCTTGCGCACCCGCCGGCGGGTTTCTCGCACGTCCTCGTCGCGGGTCGGCCCCTCGACGCCCCAGTTGGCGGACAGATTGTCGTCGGAGCCGTCGCGATTGTCCTCGCCGTTCGCCTCGTTGTGCTTCCTCGAATAGGTGACGAGATCGGCCAGCGTGAAGCCGTCGTGGACGGTGACGTGATTGATGCTGGCGCGCGGCTGGCGGCGGCGATGGCGGAAGCGATCGGCCGACCCCGCCATGCGGGCGGCGAGATCGCGGATCTGATTGGCGTCGCCGCGCCAGAACGAGCGCACCGTGCGGCGGAACTGATCGTTCCACTCCGACCAGCCGGCCGGGAAATTGCCGAGCTGATAGCCGCCCATGCCGATGTCCCACGGCTCGGCGACCAATTTCACGCGAGAGAGAACCGGGTCCTGGCTGATCGCGGCGAAGAAGCCGGAGGTCGGGCTGAAGCCGTTCGGCTGGCGACCGAGGGTCGTCGCGAGATCGAAGCGGAAGCCGTCGACGTGGCACTGCTCGACCCAGTAGCGCAAGCTGTCCATCACCATCTGCAGCACGCGCGGATGGGTGAGGTTGAGCGAGTTTCCGCAGCCGGTGAAGTCGTCGTAATAGCGCGGCGCGTTGGGCCTGAGCCAATAATACGAGGCGTTGTCGATGCCGCGGAACGAGAAGGTCGGGCCGAGATGGTTGCCCTCGCCGGTGTGGTTGTAGACGACGTCGAGAATGACCTCGATGCCGGCCTGGTGGAGCTGGGCGACGGTCGCCTTGAAATCCTCGAGCCCGGCATCGGCCGAGCCGTAGCGCGGCTCCGGCGCGAAGAAGGCGACGGTGCCGTAGCCCCAATACTGGCGCAACCCCTTCTCGACCAGCATGCGCTCGTCGACGAAGGCGTGCACCGGCAGAAGCTCGATGGCGGTGACGCCGAGCGCCTTCATGTGCTCGATCATCGCCGGCGCGCCGAGCCCGCGAAACAGGCCGCGCATGCCGGCCGGCACGTCCTTGCGCTGCATGGTGAGGCCGCGCACGTGCGCCTCGTAGATCACCGTCGAGGTCCAGGGCGTCGCCGGGTGGCGGTCCTGGCCCCAGGTGAAGGCGTCCTCCACCACCACCGCCTTCGGCACGCCGCGGGCGTTGTCGCGCTTGTCGAACGACAGGTCGGCGCGGGCCGAGCGGGTGCGATAGGCGAAATGCGCATCGCTCCACACGAAGTGCCCGGTGAGGCGCTTGGCATAGGGATCGAGCAGCAGCTTGTGATGATTGAAGCGGTGGCCGTGCTCGGGATCGTACGGCCCGTAGACGCGATAGCCGTAGACCTGGCCGGGGCCGATCTGCGGCAGATAGACGTGCCAGACGTCGTCGGTGACCTCGGGAAGGACGACGCGCTCCATCTCGCGTCGTCCGGTGCGATCGAACAAGCACAGCTCGATCTTCTCGGCGTTGGCCGAGAAGATCGCGAAGTTGGTGCCGCGCCCGTCCCAGGTGGCGCCGAGCGGATAAGGCGCCCCGGGCAGAACCCGCATCTATTGCTCCGGCACCAGGACGATGCCCGCGAGCGGCGGGAGGGTCAGGCTGACGACGCCGCCCGATCCGGTGTCCTCCGCCTCGATGCGACCGCCATTGCCCATGTTGCTGCCGCCGTAGATCTCGGAGTCGCTGTTGAACACCTCGCGCCAGGCCCCGGCGAACGGCACCCGGAGGCGATAGTCGTGCCGCGGCGCCGGCGTGAAGTTGACGGCGACGAGGCAGACCGCACCGGGGTCGCGCCCGCGCCGCAGCCAAGCGTACACGCTGTTCTCGGCGTCGTCGACCACCAGCCACTCGAACCCGCCGCCCTCGGCGTCGAGCTGATGCAGCGCCGGCAGGCTTCGATAGAGCCGGTTGAGGTCGCGGATCAGATCCTTGACGCCGGCATGCTCCTTCTGCTCGAGCAGGTGCCAGTCGAGGCTGTGGTCGTGCGTCCACTCCCGCTCCTGGCCGAACTCGTTGCCCATGAACAGGAGCTTCTTGCCGGGATGGCCGAACATGAAGGTGTAGTAGGCGCGCAGATTGGCGAAGCGCTGCCAGCGATCGCCCGGCATGCGGCCGAAGATCGAGCCCTTCCCGTGCACCACCTCGTCGTGCGACAGCGGCAGCACGAAGTTCTCGTAGAACGCATAGAGCATGCCGAAGGTGATGTCGCCGTGGTGATGCTTGCGGTAGATCGGATCCTTGGCGATGTAGCGCAGGGTGTCGTGCATCCACCCCATGTTCCACTTGAACCCGAAGCCGAGGCCGCCGACGTCGACCGGCCGCGACACCAAAGGCCAAGCGGTCGATTCCTCCGCCATGGTGGTCGCCTCGGGAAAGCGGCCGAACACTTCCGTGTTGAAGCGGCGCAGGAAGTCGATCGCCTCGAGGTTCTCACGACCGCCGAAGCGGTTCGGGATCCAGCCGCCGGGCGGACGCGAATAGTCGAGATAGAGCATCGAGGCGACGGCATCGACGCGCAGGCCGTCGATCTTGTAGCGCTCGAGCCAGAACAGCGCGTTGGCGACCAGGAAGTTCGCCACCTCGCGCCGCCCGTAATTGTAGATCAGCGTGTTCCAGTCGAGGTGGCGGCCCTGCATCGCATTGGCGTGCTCGTAGAGCGCGGTGCCGTCGAACTGGGCGAGGCCGTGCGGGTCGTCCGGGAAGTGGCCCGGCACCCAGTCGAGAATGACGCCGATGCCGTGCTTGTGGCAGGAATCGACGAACATCGCGAACTCGTGCGGGCTGCCGAACCGGCTGGTCGGCGCGTAGAGGCCGGTCGGCTGATAGCCCCACGACGCGTCGAACGGATGCTCGGCGATCGGCAGCAGCTCGATATGGGTGAAGCCCATCTCGGCGACGTAGGGCGGCAGCTGCTCGGCCAGCTCCTTGTAGGTGAGCCACGAGTTGTTCATGTACGGATTGCGCCGCCACGAGCCGAGATGGACCTCGTAGATCGAGATCGGCCCGTCGTGCCGGTTGATGCCGGACGGCGCCGGGGCGATCTGCGGCAGGGTCGCCGGATCGACCACCACCGAGGCGGTGAGCGGGCGCACCTCGGCCGCGTAGGCGTAGGGGTCGGCCTTCAGGAACGGCGGGGCGCCGTGGTGCGGCCCGAGGATCTCGTACTTGTACTTCTGCCCGGCCTCGACGCCGGGGATGAAGATCTCCCAGAAGCCGTTGCCGCGCACCCGCATCGCGTGGCGCCGGCCGTCCCAGAAATTGAAGTCGCCGACGACGCTGACCCGCCGGGCATTGGGCGCGAACACGCCGAAGGCGACGCCCCGCACGCCCTCGTGCTCGATCGGATGGGCGCCGAGCTTGTCGTAGATGTTGAGGTGCGTCCCCTCGCCCATCAGATAGAGGTCGACGTCCGAGAACACCGGGGCGAACCGGTAGGGATCGTCCAGCTCGACGACCTCGCCCTTGTCCCAGCGCGCCGCCAGCCGATAGTCGTTGCCGCCCACCGGCACCGGGCCGGCGAACAGGCCGGCGTCGTGGATGCGCGCGAGCGAGGCGACCTGCTGATCACGAAAGCGCACCGCCACCTCGCGCGCGCCCGGCAGAAAGACGCGCACCAGGTTGGTGCCCTGTTCGACATGGGGACCGAGATAACGAAACGGATCCGCGTGATAGCCGCCGATGACGGCGAGGCCCTCGGGAGACACCTCAGTCATGGCTGGGCGCCTTCTTCGCCGAACAGCGCGCGTGCCAGCCCAGCGAGCGGCACGTGGACCCAATCGGGTCGATTCGCAAATTCATATCCCACCTCGTAAACGGCCTTTTCCAATACGAAGAACCGCAGCAGCCGATCGGCGGCGGCGGCATCGGCCGGCCACAGGCTGCTCCCGGTCGTCGTCTCGCGCATACATCCGAGGAACGCATCCGTCGCTGCATTGCGCCAGGAGTCAAGCGCTTCCTTCAGGCGGCCGGCGTCGTCGACCGCCGATTCGAAGCGCCGCACGAGCGCCGACACCGCAGCGTAGTCCAGCGAACGGACCAGGCCGGCGGCGTCGCGCGCGGACGGCGCCTTGCGGCTGCGGGCGCCGTGAGCCCGTTCGGGCTCGCCCTCGAAGTCGACGATCTGCACGTCGTCCTTCGAGATGAGAATCTGCCCCATGTGATAATCGCCGTGATGACGGATCTTGTCGATGCCGATCGCGCCGTCGAGCAGGCCGTGCATCTCGGCGATCGCCTCGGGGCGGCGGTCGATCAGCAGGCGGGCGACCGGCTGCGCCTTGGGGCCGAGCCCCTCGACGCGGCGCTCGAGATCGTCGAACATGGTGACCGCGTCGCGCACCAGCTCGCCGGTCCAGGTCTCGGCGTCGGCGGCGGTCAGCGGCTCGGGGGCGAATCCCTCGACGTCCTGCCGGCTCGCGAGCGCCAGATGCATCTCGGCGGTGCGCCGGGCGACCTGGCTCACCCGGTTGAGATACGTCGCGTGGATGTCCTCCGGCACCTCGCCGTCCAGCGGCAGCAGCGCCACCTCCTCGAGGAAGCGGTCGAGATAGGCCGAGGTGTGGCCCCACGCGTCGCCCTGGTTCTCGACGAAGCGGTGCATCACCGCGATGGTCGAGCGCACGCCGTTCTCCTCGAGCTCGATCGTGCCCATCAGCGGCGGCGTGTTGCGGAAGTCGACGACGTCGGTGAGGAAGCGCCCCATCTCGACCTCGGGATTGATGCCGTGCGAGAGCCGCCGATAGAATTTCAGCACGTAGCTCGAATCGATCAGGGTGGTCGAGTTCGACTGCTCCGCCCCGCTCGCCCGCACGTTGGAGATCGGCTCCAGCGCCTCGCCGGCGAACCGGGCGGTCGGCTGGAACTCCACCGTCAGGCCGGGTCCCGCCTCGCGGCGCGCGCCGGAGCGGATCGCGTCGACCACCATGGTCACGAGATCGCGGTCGGCCGCCGCGTCGATCAGCATGCCCTCGCGATTGACCCGGCGCACCGGCGCCACCACGGTGCCGACCGGCTTGTCGCTGTCGCGGTCGAGATGGCCCCAGTGCACCGCGAGCGGCAGCAGGTAGCGCGCCGTGCCGCGCGGCGAGGAGTGGTCGACGATCGCCAGCACCGGCGGCAGATCCCCGTCGGCGAGCGGGACGAGCCGCTCGAGCCGCGTCTCGCCGCCCTCGCCCTTGGCCGCGAACCAGCGGCGGGTCGACAGGAAGGCCGGCAGCACCTCGCGCTCGAGCTGCTGCATCGAGCGACCCTCGCCGAGCGAGCGCCAGCCGTTGTGCAACACCAGTGTGACCCATTCCCGTTGCACGATCGTCTCCTGCGCGATCCCGTCGTCCTCGACGAGCTGGAACCAGAAGAAACCGTAAGGCGCCAACGTGACGCCGAAGCGTCCGTCGTCGATCGGCTTGAAGCGGGCGCGCCCGAGCATCTCGATCGGCACGCGTCCGCGCCACGGCGTCAGGTCGATCTCGGTCCACTGGGCCGAGCGCGACAGATTGGCGACGCAGAGGATGACCTCCGAGCCGTACTGGCGCAGATAAGCGAGCACCGCACGGTTCGACGGACGCAGGATGGTCATCGACCCGCGACCGAACACCTGGCTCGACTTGCGCACGCCGATCAGGCGCTTCATCCAGTTGTAGAGCGACGACAGGCTGCGCGCCTGCGCCTCCACATTGACCGCCTGATAGCCGTAGACCGGGTCCATGATCGGCGGTAGATAGAGCTTCGCCGGATCACAACGCGAGAAGCCGCCGTTGCGATCCGAGGTCCACTGCATCGGCGTGCGCACGCCGTTGCGGTCGCCGAGATAGATGTTGTCGCCCATGCCGATCTCGTCGCCGTAATAGATCACCGGCGTGCCGGGCAGCGAGAGGAGCAGGCTGTTCATCAGCTCGATCTTGCGCCGGTCGTTGTCCATCAAGGGCGCGAGGCGGCGGCGGATGCCGAGATTGATGCGGGCGCGCGGATCGGCGGCGTAGGTCGACCACAGATAGTCGCGCTCGACGTCGGTGACCATCTCGAGCGTCAGCTCGTCGTGATTGCGCAGGAAGAGCGCCCACTGGCAGACGTCTGGAATGTCCGGCGTCTGACGCAGGATGTCGTTGATCGGGAAGCGGTCCTCCTGGGCGATCGCCATGTAGATGCGCGGCATCAGCGGGAAGTGGAACGCCATGTGGCATTCGTCGCCCTCGCCGAAATAGGCGCGCACGTCCTCCGGCCACTGGTTCGCCTCGGCGAGCAGGAAGGTGCCGGGCGCATAGGCGTCGAGCTCGGCCCGCAGCGTCTTGATGACCGCGTGGGTCTCGTCGAGATTCTCGTTGATGGTGCCTTCGCGCTCGCACAGATAGGGGATCGCGTCGAGGCGGAAGCCGTCGACCCCGAAATCGAGCCAGCGCCGCATCACCTGCTGCATCGCCCACAGGACCTGCGGGTTGTCGAAATTGAGGTCGGGCTGGTGCGAGAAGAAGCGGTGCCAGAAATAGGCGCCGGCCTCCGGATCCCAGGTCCAGTTGGACTTCTCGGTGTCGGTGAAGATGATGCGCGTGCCCTGGTACTTCTGGTCGGTGTCGCTCCACACGTACCAGTCGCGCGCCCGCGATCCGGGCTTGGAGCGCCGCGCGCGCTTGAACCAGGGATGCTGGTCGGAGGTGTGATTGATGACCAGCTCGGTGATCACCCGAAAGCCGCGCCGCTTCGCCTCGTGCATGAAGCGACGAAAGTCCTTCATGGTGCCGAAGTCGGGATTGATGCGGCGATAGTCGGCGATGTCGTAGCCGTCGTCGCGGCCGGGGCTCGGATAGAACGGCAGGAGCCACAGCGCGGTGACGCCGAGGTCCTGCAGATAGTCGAGCCGCTGGGTCAGGCCGTTGAAGTCGCCGATCCCGTCGTTGTTGCTGTCGAAGAACGACTTGACGTGGATCTGATAGATCACCGCATCCTTGTACCAGAGCGGGTCGTTGCGGCTGTCGGGAAGGGACGCGGTGGCGATGTCGGGGAGAATGTTCATTGCTGTCCTGATGAAAGCAGCGAGACGATCAGGCGACGCAGCGGAGCAGCACGGCGGGGTCGTGGTCGG
>NZ_AKZI01000032.1 GCF_000293785.1 Rhodovulum sp. PH10
GCACAGCGAGGCTGGGCCATCATCGGTCAGGCATAACGAAGGCTGGTATCATGGCATCTTGGGCGCAGATCGGTGGGAAGTTATCCGTCGCGCTTTTACAGAAGTTTGAAAATTCAGATTCAATTCGTGAGATGTGTTGTGAGGTGAGGATCACCAATATGGACCAGCACATTATATTTTCGCAGATAGGTGAGCGATTGGGGCTTGTTCCTGAAGAAACTGTCGCAGCTGCGTTTGCGAACATCTGGGCTCAGGCGTATCCGGATGAGGTTCAGAGGTTGTTGCGCCCTGTTCGGGCAATATTGAAGAACGAAGCTCTGCAAGCGTAGTCTGTTCGTCGATGCAATCACATCAAGCGCAGCCGTAGGGCGGATAGCGCAGCGTATTCCGCCGCCGTCCCACAGCGTGCGAGCCGCCGGCGGATGACGGCGCCGCGCGCCTGATCCGCCCTACGTTCTACTGTGGCTCAGGCGGCCGTGGGGCGGGCCGCATCGAGGCGGACGAACGACACGATGGCGTCGGAGAGGTCATCGGCGAGCTCGGGGTCGCGGCGGATCGCCTCGAAGCTGCGCGGGTGCGGCGGCGCCTCGCCGTCCGAAGCAAGCAGCGACAGATGGCCGGCGAGCGCCTCGGCGGCGTTGTCCAGCGCTTCCTCGAGCGTGTCGCCGGCCGAGATGCAGCCGGGCACGTCGGGAAAGCTCACGCCGTAGCTGGTCCCCTCGTCCTTGTGCACCAGTGCCAGATAGCCCGCCATCACCGCGGCTCCTTCCATCCTGCTGCCCGAAAGATCGAGCGCACGGTCTTCGGATGCAAGTCCTTCCGGGGGTGCGGTACCGTCACCTTTCCGGGCTTTGTCGGATGCTCGAAATGGTGATGACTTCCCGTTGCGCCGACGAAGACCCAGCCGTCACGTTCCAACGCACGAACGATCTCTCGCGAGTCCCACCCCACGGCAGCCTCCGCCCCGTCGTCACGAACGCCTGCACGGGTCTTTCGATGGCGTCGCCACCTTTACCGTACCACCGGTCGGCGGATGACGGCGCGGTGCGCCCGATCCGCCCTATGACTGCGGCCGAAACAGCCATGACGGGAGGGGAGGCCGTTCTGTCTGCGGTGCGCCCGGTCCGCGCGCGCCCCGGTGCCGCCTCGGCCTCGGTGCCGGGGTTCCCGAGCCCGCCTCCCCTCCTACCCACCCGCCGGGCGCCGGCGCCCAAAAATCCCGAACCGTTGCAATCCGCCGGCCGGACCCCTATAAGCGCCGCATCTCACACGCGGATTCCCGGCCCCAAAGGCCGTCCGGTGGCCGTCGGGCGGCCCTTCGCCATACGCGAAAACGCTCTCCGGTCCACGCTCCGCGGAGGAAAAACCGGAGACGTTTCAATGTCGCTGCCCGACTACAGCATGCGCCAGCTCCTCGAAGCCGGCGTCCATTTCGGCCATCAGGCCCACCGCTGGAACCCGAAGATGAAGGATTACATCTTCGGCACCCGCAACAACATCCACATCATCGATCTCGCCCAGACGGTGCCGCTGCTGCACCGCGCGCTGCAGGTGATCTCCGACACGGTGGCCCGCGGCGGCCGCATCCTGTTCGTCGGCACCAAGCGTCAGGCGCAGGACATCGTCGCCGAGAGCGCCAAGCGCTGCGCGCAGTATTACGTGAACTCGCGCTGGCTCGGCGGCACGCTGACCAACTGGAAGACCATCTCCGAATCGATCAAGCGCTTGCGCAAGCTCGAGGAGATGCTCGCCTCCGGTGAGGCCCAGGCCTACACCAAGAAGGAGCGCCTGACGCTGACCCGCGAGCGCGACAAGCTCGACCGGGCGCTCGGCGGCATCAAGGACATGGGCGGCCTGCCGGACCTCCTGTTCGTGATCGACACCAACAAGGAAGGCATCGCCATCAAGGAGGCGCAGCGCCTCGGCATTCCGGTCGCGGCGGTGGTCGACACCAACTGCAACCCGGAGGGCATCTCCTTCCTGGTGCCCGGCAACGACGACGCCGGCCGCGCCATCAGCCTCTATTGCGACCTCGTCTCGCGCGCCGCGATCGACGGCATCTCGCGCGCCCATGGCGAGGCGGGCTTCGACATCGGCGAGGCCGAGACCCCGATCGCGGAGGATCTGCCGGCCGAGACCGAGACGGCCGCCGCCGGCCCCGGCTTCGAGGCCTTGTCCGGCCCGCGCGGCGTCGCCGACGACCTCAAGACGCTCGCCGGCGTGTCGCCGACCATCGAGCAGAAGCTCAACGATCTCGGCATCTTCCATTTCTGGCAGATCGCCGCCTTCGGGCCGGATGCGGCGCGCAGCGTCGGTGATGCGGTCGGCCTGCCGGGCCGGGTCGAGCGCTGGATCGCCAAGGCCAAGGAGCTCGCCGAGGCCGAGTGAGGCCCGACGACACGCTTGCCATGGCCGGGCGCGCGCGTGCCCGGCCGTCGCGTCACGGCTGCGTCACGATCATCGTGGATGCCCGGTCCGAACGACGGCGGCCGGGCGGGCCGCCTCGCCGGTCCGTCGCCCGCACCGCTCGAACGGATCCCGTCGGGCCCACGCGCACCTCAAGGAACAGACAGATGGCGAACATCAGCGCTTCATTGGTGAAGGAGCTCCGCGACAAGACCGGCGCGGGCATGATGGACTGCAAGGCGGCGCTCGGCGAGACCGACGGCGACATCGAGGCGGCGGTCGACTGGCTGCGCAAGAAGGGCCTCGCCAAGGCCGCCAAGAAGGCCGGCCGCGTCGCCGCGGAGGGCTTGATCGGCCTCGCCGTGAGCGGCTCCGGCACCAAGGGCGTGGTGGTCGAGGTCAATTCCGAGACCGACTTCGTCGCCCGCAACGATCTCTTCCAGGGCCTCGTGCGGATGATCGCCCAGGTCGCGCTCGATGTCGGCACCGACGTCGCGACGATCTCGGCCGCCAAGGTCGGCGACGTCACGGTCGCCGATGCGATCTCGTCGGCGATCGCCACCGTCGGCGAGAACATGACGCTGCGCCGCGCGGCTTCCGTCGAGGTCGGCCAGGGCGCGATCGGCCAATACGTCCACAACCAGGTCTCCGACGGCCTCGGCAAGATCGGCGTGATCGTCGCGCTCGAGTCGACCGGCAAGGCCGACGAGCTGACCGCGCTCGGCCGTCAGGTCGCGATGCACATCGCCTCGGCGAACCCGCAGGCGGTCGAGCCGTCGGGCCTCGATCCGGAGGTGGTGAAGCGCGAGAAGGACGTGCTCGCCGACAAGTTCCGCCAGCAGGGCAAGCCCGCCAACGTGATCGAAAAGATCGTCGAGAACGGCATCAAGACCTACTACAAGGAGGTCTGCCTGCTCGAGCAGCCGTTCATCTTCGACGACAAGAAGTCGGTCGGTCAGGCGCTGAAGGAGGCCGAGGGCCGGGTCGGCGGGCCGATCGCGGTGAAGGGCTTCGTGCGCTACGCCCTCGGTGAGGGCATCGAGCGCCAGGAGAGCGACTTCGCCGCCGAGGTCGCCGCCGCGGCCGGCCAGGGCTGACGCGAGAGGTTGGGACGCGCGTCGCGGCGGGCTTGCCCGCCGTGACGGCGTTCCGGGAAGGGGACCGGGATGGCACCGCTCGCGTACCGGCGTGTCGTCGTCAAATTGTCGGGTGAGGCGCTGGCGGGCCCGGAGCCCTCCGGCATCGATCAGGCCACCATCGACCGCATCGCCGCCGATCTCGTGGCGGCGCGGGTGCTCGGCGTCAGCCTCGGCGTGGTGGTCGGCGGCGGCAATCTGCTGCGCGGCGCGACGGCGGCCGACAAGGGCGCCGACCGCACCACCGCCGACGTGATGGGCATGCTCGCCACCGTGATGAACGCGCTCGCCCTCGAGGCGGCGATCGAGCGGCTCGGCGCGCCCGCCCGGGCGATGTCGGCGCTGTCGATGCCGCAGGTGTGCGAGACCTACGAGCGGCGTGCGGCCCGCCGCCACATGGCGGACGGGCGGATCGTGCTGCTCGCCGGCGGCACCGGCAACCCGTTCTTCACCACCGACACCACCGCCGTGCTGCGCGCGGCCGAGCTCTCCGCCGACGCCGTGCTCAAGGCGACCAATGTCGACGGCGTCTACTCGGCCGACCCGAAGCGCGATCCGAACGCGGTGCGCTACGACCGCCTGAGCGCCGACGAGGCGCTCGAGCGGCGGCTCGGAGTGATGGATTTCACGGCGTTTTCCCTTGCCCGGGATCGTCGCATACCTATCATCGTGTTCTCGATCCGGGAGCCGGGGGCAGTCGAATCGGTCTTGCGCGGCACCGGCCGCGCCACCATCGTCGGCGGCTGATCCGGCGACCGGCCCATGGCGCGTATCGCGCCCAAAACCGACCGAGGGCGCGGTTCGCGCCGAACGATCATTGCGAGCGGCGCGTCCGCCGCAGTCGGGCAGGGGCGAGAGCCCGGCACCCGGTGGCGGATCGGCTGCTTCTGGAGAAAAGTCGATGGCAGCGGAAACATACGACATCAACGAGCTGAAGCGCCGTATGCAGGGCGCGATCGGCGTGCTGAAGCAGGAGCTCGGTGGCCTGCGCACCGGCCGGGCCTCGACGGCGCTGCTCGATCACATCCAGGCCGAGGTCTATGGCAGCAACATGCCGCTCAACCAGCTCGCCTCGATCACCGTGCCGGAGCCGCGGCTCCTGTCGGTGCAGGTGTGGGACCGCTCGGCCGTGCACGCGGTGGAGAAGGCGATCGTCGCCGCCAATGTCGGCCTCACGCCCAACACCGAGGGGCAGGTGATCCGCCTGCGGGTGCCGGAGCTGAACCAGGAACGCCGCAAGGAGCTGGTCAAGGTCGCCCACAAATATGCCGAGGGCGCCCGCGTGGCGGTGCGCCACGTGCGGCGCGACGGCATGGACCTCATCAAGAAGCTCGAGAAGGACGGCACCGCCTCCAAGGACGATGTCGGCCGGATGGGCGACGAGATCCAGAAGGCCACCGACCAGACCATCACCGAGATCGACCAGATCCTCGCCGCCAAAGAAAAAGAGATCATGACGGTCTGAGCGTGGGCGCCTTCGGACCCGCGATGTCGACACCGGCGACGGGAGGCGATCCCCCGGGGTTCGCTCCCCGCCACGTGGCGTTGATCATGGACGGCAACGGCCGGTGGGCGGCCCAGCGCGGCCTGCCGCGCGGGGAAGGCCATCGCCGCGGGGTCGAGGCGTTGCGCCGCACCGTTCGCGCCGCCGGCGCGCTCGGCATCGAGGTGCTCACCATCTTCTCCTTCAGTGCGGAGAACTGGTCGCGCCCGGCCGCCGAGGTGTTCGACCTGATGGGGCTGCTGCGCCGCTTCATCCGCAAGGACTTGCTCGATCTCCACCAGAGCAACGTCAAGGTGCGGGTGATCGGCGAGCGGCGCGATCTCGACCGCGACATCGAGCGGCTGCTCGCCGAGGCCGAGGATCTCACCCGCGCCAATACCGGCCTCGTGCTGGTGGTCGCCTTCAATTACGGCTCGCGCCAGGAGATCGCCCGCGCCGCCCAAAAGCTCGCCGCCGAGGTGGCGGCCGGCCGGCTGGCGCCGGAGGCGATCACCGCCGAGCTTCTGGCCTCCCGGCTCGACGCGCCGGACCTTCCCGAGCCCGACCTCATCATCCGCACCAGCGGCGAGCAGCGCCTGTCCAATTTCCTGCTGTGGCAGGCGGCCTACAGCGAGCTGGTGTTCCTGCCGATCTATTGGCCCGACTTCGATCGTGCCGCCCTCGAGGGCGCGATCGCCGAGTACCGCCGCCGCGAGCGCCGGTTCGGCGGTCTCGCCGCCGCGGGAGCCGGAACCCGACCATCGTGAACACCGACCCGCCGGCCCCGGCCGTACCGGGCGAGAAGCCCCGCGTTGTCAGCGAGACCGCGCTGCGCACCCGCTGGGCCGTGATCCTCGCCGCCCTCGCGCTGCTCGCCGTCGTCGCCGGCGGCTGGCCGTTCGTGCTGTTCTGGACGGTCGCCGCGATCGGCGTCCACTGGGAGTGGACCTCGGAGATTCTCCGCGTGTCTCGCGCGCCGCAGGTCGCGGGCGGGGCGGTGCTGGCGCTCGCCGGCCTGCTCGCCGGGTTCGGCCATCCGGGATCGGCGGTGCTGGTGATCCTCGCCGGGCTGGCGCTCGCCGTCGCCGTCGCCGGCGACCGCCGCGCCTGGTGCGCCGGCGGGCTCTTTTATGCCGGCCTGGTGCTCGCCGGTCCGGTGATTCTGCGCGGCGACCCGCAGCACGGCATCACCGCGATCGTCTTCCTGTTCGCCGTCGTGTGGGCGACCGACGTGCTCGCCTATTTCGGCGGCCGGGCGATCGGCGGGCCAAAGCTCGCCCCGGCGATCAGCCCCGGCAAGACCTGGTCGGGTGGCCTTTCGGGCGCGCTCGGCGGGGTGGTCGCGGGGCTCGCGGTCGCGACCTTCGGCGGGCTGCCGAATCCGCTCGCCGTCGCCGGGCTCGCTTTGATACTGTCCGCCGTCGCGCAGATCGGCGATCTGTTCGAGTCGCACGTGAAGCGACGGTTCGGCGTAAAGGATTCCAGCCGCATCATTCCGGGCCACGGCGGATTGATGGACCGCCTCGACGGCTTTCTCGCCGCCGCCGCGGTGGCGGCGCTGGTGGGGGTCGTGCGCGCCGGGTTCGACGGCGCCGCCGGCGGCCTGCTGGTGTGGTGAATTGGTGCGATGAACTTTCCGAAGACCCCCATTGGGACGTTGGTGTGGTGACATGAGTGCGGTTCCTCTCGTCGGTGCCCGGGCGTCGCGCCTGCAGGAGCGCACCGTTTCGGTGCTGGGCGCCACCGGCTCGATCGGCTCCTCCACGGTCGACCTTCTCCGCCGCAACCGGGCGCATTACCGGGTCGAGGCGGTCACCGCCGGGCGCAACGCGGCGGCGCTCGCGGCGCTCGCCAAGGAGTTCGGCGCGCGGTTCGCCGCGGTCGCCGACGAGAGCGCCTACGGCGCGCTCAAGGACGCCCTCGCCGGAACCGGCATCGCCGCCGGCGCCGGCAAGGCCGCCCTGGTGGAGGCCGCGCAGCGCCCGGCCGACTGGGTGATGGCCGCCATCACCGGTGCCGCCAGCCTCGAGCCGACGCTCGCCGCCGCCGAGCGCGGCGCGGTGGTGGCGCTCGCCAACAAGGAATGCCTGGTGTGCGCCGGGCCCTTGTTCATGAAACGGGCGGCGGCCGCCGGTGCCACCGTGCTGCCGGTCGATTCCGAGCACAACGCCGTCTTCCAGTCGCTCGGCGCCGGCGAGCGGGGCTGTGTGCGGCGCATCATCCTCACCGCCTCGGGCGGGCCGTTCCGGTCGTGGTCGCTCGACGCCATCCGCAAGGCGACCGTCGAACAGGCGCTCAAGCATCCGAACTGGTCGATGGGGGCGAAAATCACCATCGATTCGGCGTCGATGATGAACAAGGGTCTCGAGATCATCGAGGCGCACCACCTGTTCGAGGCGCCGCCCGACGAGATCGACGTCCTGGTGCATCCGCAGTCGATCGTGCACGGCATGGTCGAGTTCAAGGACGGCTCGGTGGTCGCCCAGCTCGGGCCGCCCGACATGCGGGTGCCGATCGCCCACTGCCTCGCCTGGCCGACCCGGATCGAGGGGGCGAACCGGCTGCGGCTCGACCAGCTCGCCAACCTCACCTTCGAGGAGCCGGACGAGACCCGCTTCCCGGCGCTGCGGCTCGCCAAGGCGGCGCTGCGCACCGGGGCAGGGGCGCCGACCGTGCTCAATGCGGCGAACGAGGTCGCGGTCGCCGCCTTCCTGGAGCGCCGGGTCGGCTTCACCGACATCGCCGCGCTGGTGGAGGCGACGCTCGACGCCGCGTCGGCCCGCGGGATTCTCGCCGATCCCGCCGACGTCGCCGCGGCGCTCGCCCTCGACCGGACGGCGCGCTCGCTCGCCCGCGAGCTCTTGCCCGAAATCGCCGCAAAGGCGATCTAGTCGTATCATCGGGCGGGTCGCCGCCGCACGCTTCAGCCGGACACGAGGTCAATCAGGATGGGATCGAACTTTCTCGCCGCCGCGAACGACCTCGGTCTCGGCTTTCTCGGCTACTTGATCCCGTTCCTGTTCGTGCTGACCATCGTGGTGTTCTTCCACGAGCTCGGCCATTACCTGATCGCCAAGCTGAACGGCATCAAGGTGGTCGCCTTCTCGATCGGGTTCGGGCCGGAGATCGTCGGCTTCAACGATCGCAGCGGCACCCGCTGGAAGCTCGCGGCGATCCCGCTCGGCGGCTACGTCAAGTTCTACGGCGACGAGAACGAGGCGAGCGTGCCCTCGCAGGAGTCCCTCTCGCGGATGCCGGAGGCCGAGCGCAAGCTCACCTTCCCGGGCCAGTCGGTGGCCGCGCGGGCGGCCGTCGTGGTGGCCGGTCCGTTGGCCAATTTCGTTTTGGCCATCGTGATTTTCTCCGCGATCTTCATGTTCCATGGGAAGCAGATCACCACCCCCCGGGTGGACGGGGTGATGCCCGGCAGCGCCGCCCAGGCGGCCGGCCTGCAGCCGGGCGACCTGGTGCTGTCGATCGACGGCACGCCGATCGACAGCTTCGCCGACATGCAGCGCATCGTCGGCACCAGCGCGGGCGAGACCCTGCGGCTCGAGATCGAGCGCAAGGGTCAGGTGGTGACCACCGACATCGTCCCGGCGCTCAAGGAGATCAAGGACGCGTTCGGCAACGTCCATCGCGCCGGGGTGGTCGGCATCACCCGCTCGGTGACGCCGGAGGACACCCGGGTCGAGCCGGTCGCCCCGCTCGCCGCGGTGCGGATGGGGGCGGAGCAGACCTGGTTCATCATCGAGCAGACGCTCGGCTATATCGGCAAGATCGTGGTCGGCCGCGAGAGCGCCGACCAGCTCGGCGGCCCGATTCGCATCGCCCAGGTCTCGGGGCAGGTGGCGACCGCCGGCATGGTGGCGCTGCTGCACCTCGCGGCGGTGCTGTCGGTGTCGATCGGGCTCTTGAATCTCTTTCCGGTGCCACTGCTCGACGGCGGGCACCTGATGTTCTACGCCATCGAGGCGGTGCGGGGACGGCCGTTGTCGGAGCGGGCCCAGGAGGTCGGCTTCCGGATCGGGTTCGCATTGGTCGTCATGCTGATGATCTTTGCGACCTTCAACGATATCCTGCATCTCGCGACGTCATGAATATCCCACACGATCGCCACAATGTGTGACGTGCGGGCAACTCGCGGACGGCAAATGGGGATCTCGGGGGGAGACTCTGTTTGCAGGGGGTATCGAAGCCGATAAAAACAGCGGACGGAATCGTTCGCGACGGGCGGTGGTGCGGGGATCTGGGGGCCCATAGCGTATGGCACTGGGGTTGAGGGGATATCGGTTCGGCGCGGTCGCGGTCTTGATCGCGCGGATCGCCATGGCGGCCATCGTCACGACTTCGGTCGTGACCGTGGCGCAGACCACAGCCGTCGCGCAGTCCGCGTCGCAGATCGTGGTCGAGGGCAACAGGCGTGTGGAAGCGGACACCATCCGCTCCTACTTCCGCCCCGGTCCGGGCGGGCGGCTCGATGCCGGAACGATCGACCAGGGCATCAAGTCGCTGTACGCGACCGGCCTGTTCGAGGACGTGCGGATCTCGCAGCCCGGCGGCCGGCTGGTCGTCACGGTGGTCGAGAACTCGGTTCTCAACCGGGTGGCGTTCGAGGGCAACCGCAAGATCAAGGACGAGCAGCTCTCGACTGAAATCCAGTCGAAGCCGCGCGGCACCTTCTCCCGCGCGATCGTCCAGGCCGACACCCAGCGAATCGTCGAGCTCTATCAGCGCTCCGGCCGCTACGACGTGAAGGTCGTTCCGCAGATCATCGAGCGCGGAAACGGGCGCGTCGACCTCGTGTTCGAGATCGACGAGGGCGCCAAGACCGGCGTCGCCAAGATCGTGTTCGTCGGCAACAAGGCGTTCTCCGACTGGCGCCTGAAGGACGTCGTCAAGACCGGCGAGACCAACCTTCTCAGCTTCCTGCGCTCGAACGACGTGTTCGATCCGGACCGCGTCGAGGTCGACCGCGACCTGATCCGACGCTTCTATCTGCGCAACGGCTTCGCCGACGTGCGGGTGGTGTCGGCCACCGCGGTCTACGAGCCGGCCGAGAAGGGCTTCGTAATCACCTTCACGATCGAGGAAGGCGAGCGCTACAAGTTCGGCTCGGTGAAGATCGAATCGTCGGTGCGCAATCTCGACGTCAACCGGCTGTACGACCGGATGCGCACCAAGGCCGGCGCCATCTACAATGCCGACGCGGTCGAGAAGACGGTCGAGGACCTCACCGTCGAGGTCTCCAAGATCGGCTATCCGTTCGCCTCGATCCGGCCGCACGGCGACCGCGACTACAACGCCCACCTCGTCAATCTCGTCTATGTGATGGAGGAGGGGCCGCGGGCCTATATCGAGCGGATCAACATCCGCGGCAACACCCGCACCCGCGACTACGTCATCCGCCGCGAGTTCGACATCGTCGAGGGCGACGCCTACAACCGCGGGCTCGTCGACCGGGCCGAGCGGCGGCTGCGGAACCTCAACTACTTCAAGTCGGTGCGCATCACCAACGAGCCCGGCTCGGCGCCCGACCGGGTGGTGATCAACGTCGACGTCGAAGAGCAGGCGACCGGCGAGTTCTCGATCTCCGGCGGCTACTCCACCGCGGACGGCTTCATCGGCGAGGTGTCGGTCGGCGAGCGCAACCTGCTCGGCCGCGGCCACGTGGCCCGCGCGTCGGTGACCTACGGCGAGAAGTCGCGCGGCTTCGAGCTGTCGTTCGTCGAGCCCTACCTGCTCGGCCAGCGGCTCGCCCTCGGCCTCGACGTCTTCGCCAAGGAGACCACCTCGTCGAGCTACTACTCCTATACGTCGAAGACGCTCGGCGGCAGCGTGAAGCTCGGCGTGCCGATCACCGACAACCTGACCTTCCAGCCGCGCTGGTCGGGCTACAGCCAGGAGCTCGAGCTCGACGACGCCTACAACAACTGCTGGGGCGACCAGTACGCCAACAGCGCGCTCGGCCGCTACCCGATCTCGGTCATCGGTGCGGACGGCAACCCGCTGATCGACCCGGCCACCGGCGCCCAGTTCACCCGCAACTGCTACTACGACGGCGAGGCTTCGCTGGCGGTGCGGCGCGAGCTCGCCAACGGCTCGGTGTTCGTCTCGCTGGTGGGCGGCGCGTTCAGCTACAACACTCTGGACAACAACAAGAACCCGACCAGCGGCCTGCTCGTCACGCTGAACGAGGACTTCGCCGGCGTGGGTGGCGACGTGAACTTCTCCAAGACCACGGTCGACGCCCGCCTCTACAACGAGGTGCTGCCGGACGTGGTCGGGCTGGTGCGGCTGCAGGCCGGCTACGCGACCGGCTGGGGTGGCGAGGAGCTGCGCATGCTCGACCACTTCCAGGGCGGCCCGAACCTGGTGCGCGGCTTCGAGCCGGCCGGCTTCGGCCCGCGCGACCTGACGCCCGGCTCCAACCAGGACGCGCTCGGCGGCTCGATGTTCTGGGGTGCCAGCGTCGAGGTGCAGACCCCGCTGTTCTTCGCGCCGAAGGACTTCGGCATGAAGCTCGCGGCGTTCGCCGACGCCGGCCAGCTGTGGGACTATCGCGGCCCGACCACCTGGGACGAGCGCGGCCTGATCATGACCTGCCCGGACCAGCCGCAGAACATCGTGTGCTACGGCGACGCCAACTCGATCCGGTCGTCGGTCGGCCTCGGCCTGATCTGGAACTCGCCGTTCGGTCCGCTGCGCTTCGACGTCGCCTATCCGCTGACCTACGAGGATTACGACAAGAAGCAGGTCTTCCGGTTCGGCGGCGGCACCAAGTTCTGATCCGCCGAGCGGACGGTGCCGGCAGCGACCGCCGGCACCGGAGCGTGACCAAGGCGAGACCAAGCCTCAAAGACGAAACGGCACCCCGGCAGCCCGCCGCGGGTGCCGTTTCCGTTCGGACGTCGCCTTTTCGCCGGTGCCGGTCGTCGGTTCCCCCGACGCAGGGGGCGGGCGAGCGTCCTGGGGCGGGCGGCAATGGAGCCGGGCGGCGAAAATTCAGGTGTGCCGGGCCGTATGGGCCGTTGCCACGGCTCGCCGAAACTGGCAACCCATGTCGCCATGCAAGACCGTCCGACACATTCTTCTCTCCTGGCGCCGATGCCATCTTCGGCGCGGCCGGCCGTCCGGCCGAACTGCCTGCCATGACCGAGCCCTTCTTCTTCACGCCTGCCAAATCCCTCACGATCGCCGACATCGTCGCGCTGACCGGGGCGGAGGCCACAGACGGCGTGCCGCTCGACCGGGAAATTCGCGACGTCGCGACCCTCGATCAGGCCGGCGCCCACGACCTCGCCTTTCTCGAAAACCCGCGTTACGCCGACCAGCTCGGCGCGACCCGCGCCGGCGCCTGCCTGATCGCCCCGCGCTTTCGCGACCGCGTGCCGGCCGGCCTCGCCGTCTTGACCGCGCGTGACCCGTACGGCGCCTTCGTCGAGGTCGCCCGCACGCTCTACCCGGCCTCGCTGCGGCCCTCGTCGCCGTTCGGGGCGGAGGGCGTGTCGCCCGGCGCCTCGATCCATCCGAGCGCGCGGCTCGAGACCGGCGTGGTGGTCGATCCCGGTGCGGTGATCGGCCCGGGTGCGGAAATCGGCACGGGCACGGTGATCGGCGCCACCGCGGTGGTCGGGCAGGGGGTGAGAATCGGCCGCGACTGCACGATCGGCCCCGGCGTCACCCTGACCCACACGTTGGTCGGTGACAGGGTCGTCATCCATCCGGGCTGCCGGATCGGCCAGGACGGCTTCGGCTTCGTGATGCGGCCGGGCGGCCATCGCAAGGTGCCGCAGCTGCGCCGGGTGATCGTGCAGAACGACGTCGAGATCGGCGCCGGCACCACGATCGACCGTGGCGGCACCCGCGACACCGTGATCGGCGAGGGCACCAAGATCGACAATCTCGTCCAGATCGGCCACAACGTGCTGATCGGGCGGCATTGCATCATCGTCGCCCAGACCGGCATCGCCGGCAGCGCGATTCTCGAGGATTACGCCGTTCTCGGCGCGCGCGCCGGCATCAACAACCACGTCGTGATCGGGCAGGCGGCGCAGATCGCCGCCAACAGCGGCGTCAATTCCGACATTCCGCCCGGCAGCCGCTGGGGGGGCTATCCGGCCAAGCCCGCGAAGGCGTGGATGCGCGAGCTTCGGGCCATCAACCGCCTCGCCCATCCGCGAGGCAGTGCCGAAAAGACCGGACCTTCAGATGACGACAGTCAGTGAGGACACCGCGATGGACGACGCGGTCAAGACAGTCGAGGCGGCCGACATCGCGGTCATCCTCAAATCATTGCCCCACCGTTATCCCTTTCTGCTGGTCGACCGCGTGGTCGACATCCGCGGTGCCGAGTTCGGCATCGGCATCAAGAACGTGACCTTCAACGAGCCGCAGTTCCTCGGGCATTTTCCCGAGCAGCCGGTGTTTCCGGGCGTCTTGATGATCGAGGGGATGGCGCAGACCGCCGGCATCCTGTGCGTGCTGTGCGGCGACATCGGCCGGCCGCCCTACACGGTGTATTTCACCACCATCGACAAGGCGAAGTTCAGGAAGCCCGTGCAGCCGGGCGACCGCATCGAGTACCACATGACCCGCATCAACCGGCGCCGCAACATGTGGTGGTTCCGCGGCGAGGCGAAGGTCGACGGCCAGATCGTGGCCGAGGCCGAGGTCTCGGCCGTGCTGTCGGGGTCCTGACCGGAATGCCCATGATCGACCCGAGCGCCCGCATCGCGGCGGGCGCCGTCATCGCCGACGATGTCGAGATCGGCCCGTTCTGCACGATCGGCCCGAACGTCGTCATCGGCGCCGGCTGCCGGCTGGTGTCGCATGTCGCGATCGACGGCCACACCACGCTCGGCGAGCGCAATGTGATCCGCCCGTTCGCCTCGCTCGGCACGCCGCCGCAGTCGGTGCACTATCGCGGCGGGCCGACCACGCTGGTGGTCGGCTCCGACAACGACATCCGCGAGGGTGTCACCATGAACACCGGCACCGAGGACGGCGGCGGCAACACCCGGGTCGGCAGCGGCTGCTTCTTCATGGTGGGCTCGCATGTCGGGCACGACTGCACGGTCGGCGATCACGTGGTGTTCGCCAACAATGCGGTGCTCGGCGGCCACACCGAGGTCGGCAGCTACACGGTGTTCGGCGGGCAGGCGGCGGTGCGCCAGTTCGTGCGGATCGGCGAGGGGGCGATGATCGTCGGCCTGTCGGGCGTGCGGGCGGACGTGATCCCGTTCGGCCTCGTCCACGGACAGAGCGCCGAGCTGATCGGCCTCAACGTGGTCGGCATGAAGCGCCGCGGCCTGACCAAGGCGGATATCCACGCGGTGCACCGCGCCTTCGATGCGCTGTTCTTCGGCGAGGGCGTGTTCCGCGACCGGGTGGACGTGGTGGCGGAGCAATTCGCCGGCCAGCCGCTGGTGGAGACGATCGTCGCGTTCATCCGTGCCGGCACGCGGCCGCTGACGATGGGAGTCCGGCGCGCGGCCCTTCGAGCCGACCGATGACGCCTCGGCCGGCGGAGGCCGGCAAAAGCGCGGCTGCGGCGCAGGCCGTCGAGCCGCTGGCGATCGTGTGCGGCGGCGGGGTTCTCCCCGTGCTGGTGGCGCGAAAGGTCGCCGAAAGCGGCCGGCCAGTGGTGCTGTTTCCGCTGCGCGGCTTTGCCGATCCCGCCTTCGTCTCGTCGTACCGCCACCACTGGATGGCGCTCGCGAGCTACGGCCGCTTCTGCCGGCTGATGCGGGCGGAAGGCTGCCGCGACCTCGTGGTGATCGGCGCACTGGTCCGCCCGGCGCTGCGCGAGCTGCGGCTCGACTGGGGCACGCTGCGGGTGCTGCCGCGCATCGCCCGGGCGTTCCGCGGCGGCGACGATCATCTCCTCACCGGTGTCGCTGAATTCCTCGAGGACGACGGCTTTCGGCTGGTCGGCGCGCACCAGGTGTGCCCCGACATCCTGGTCGGTGGCGGGCCGCTCGGCGCGCGGCAGCCGTCGACGCGTGACGCGGAAGACATCGCGATCGGCATGCGGCTCCTGGCGGCGACCAGCCCGTTCGACATCGGTCAGGCGGTGGTGGTGGCGGACCGGCACGTGCTGGCGGTGGAGGGCATCGAGGGCACCGACGCGATGCTCGCGCGGGTCGCCGCGCTGCGCGCCGAGGGCCGCATTCGCGCGCCGAAAGGCCGGGGCGTGCTGGTGAAGGCGCCCAAGCTTTCGCAGGATCGGAGGCTCGATCTGCCGACCATCGGCCCGCGCACCGTCGAGGGCGTCGCGACGGCCGGGCTCGCCGGCCTCGCGGTCGCGGCCGGCGGCGTGATCCTGGCCGAGCCGCAGGACGCCGCCCGCAAGGCCGATGCGGCCGCGATTTTCGTTGTCGGCGTGGAGGGGGCAGCGTGACGAACGAAGCGCCGACCATCGCGGTGATCGCCACCGAAGCCTCGGGTGACCGGCTCGGGGCTGCGCTGATGCGCTCCGTTCTCGCGCGCGAGCCGGGCACGCGGTTCGTCGGGCTCGGTGGCCACGACATGGAAGCGCTCGGCCTCAAAAGCCTGTTTCCGATCGGCGAGCTGGCGATCATCGGCATCACCGCGATTCTCGCCCGCCTGCCGACGCTGCTGCGGCACATCCGCGAGGCGGCCGACAGCGTGATCGCGCAAAAGCCCGACGTGCTGGTGATCATCGACAGCCCGGAATTCACCCACCGGGTCGCGAAGCGCGTGCGAAAGGCGCTGCCCGCGCTGCCGGTGGTCGATTACGTCTCGCCCTCGGTGTGGGCGTGGCGGCCGGGCCGCGCGCGGGCGATGCGGGCGTATGTCGATCACGTGCTGGCGCTCTTGCCGTTCGAGCCGGAGGCGCACCAAAAGCTCGGCGGGCCGGAATGCACCTATGTCGGACACCCGCTCGCGGAGGAAGCTTTTCGCCTGCGCCCCGGTCCCACCGAGGCCGCGCGACGCGACGAAAAACCGCCGGTGCTGTTGGTGCTGCCGGGCAGTCGCGGTGGCGAGCTGAAGCGGCACGCGGCCTTGTTCGGGGAGACGCTGGCGACCCTCGTCGACCGGCTCGGGGCCGTGGAGGCGGTGCTGCCGACGCCGCCGCATCTTCTCGATCGCGTCCGCACGGCGGTTGCGAGCTGGCCGGTCGTGCCGCGCATCGTCGCGACGCCGGAGGAGAAGTGGGCGGCCTTCCGGCAGGCGCGGGCGGCGCTCGCCGCCTCCGGCACGGTGACGCTCGAGCTTGCGCTCGCCGGCGTGCCGACGATGGTCGCCTACAAGGTCTCGCCGATCGAGGAGGCGATCGGCCGGATGACGATCAAGGTGCCGTCGATCGTGCTGGCGAACCTCGTGCTCGGCGAGAACGCGATGCCGGAGCTGATCCAGCGCCGCGCCACGCCGGACGCGCTCGTGCAGGAGCTGGCGCCGCTGCTCGGCGACACGCCGGCGCGAAACCGGCAGGTCGCGGCATTCGCGCGACTCGACGACGTGATGGAGATCGGCATCGCAAAACCGTCCGAGCGCGCCGCCGACATCGTGCTGAGCTTTTGTCGCGGCGAGGGGCGGGCGCGCGCATGAGCAACGAAAAGAGCGAGCAAAAAATCGACGCGCTTCTGGCGCTGCGCAGCGACGGCAAGCTTCTGGTCGGGCGCGAGCGCATCACGCTGCTCGAGGCGGTGGCCGAGCACGGCAGCATCACCAAGGCGGCGGAGGCGGTCGGCTTCTCCTACAAGACTGCGTGGGATGCGGTGACGGCGATCAACAACCTCCTGCCGACGCCGGCCTTCGTCACCAAGGCGGGCGGCCGCAAGGGCGGCGGCGCCGAGGTGACCGACGAGGGCCGCCGGCTGATCGTCGCCTTCCGGCGGCTCGAGGAAAAGCTCGGCCGCATCTCCGCGGCGATCGCCGAGGAGGGGTTGCACAATCTCGACGACCTTCTGATGTGGGGCATGGCGGTGAAGATTTCCGCCCGAAACGCGCTGCGTTGTGAGGTTCTGGAGGTGCGCCGCGCGCCCGTCGACGTGCTGGTGACGTTGAAGGTTTCCGCCACCACCAGCATCATCGCGGTGGTCACCAACGGTGCGGCGTCCGAGCTTTCGCTCGCCCCCGGCCGGCAGGTGGTGGCGCTGGTGAAGGCGTCGTCCGTGCTGCTCGCGCCGGCCGATCAAATCCCGCAGGTGTCGGCCGACAACCGCATCGTCGGCACCGTGGTGCGGCGAACCGACGATGCGGTGAGCGCCGAGGTGAGCCTCGATATCGGCGACGGCAAGACGCTGACCTCGGTCGTCACCCACGCCGGTGCGGACGAGCTGAAAGTCGCGGTCGGCGATCGCGTGTGCGCGCTGTTCACCGCCTCGCACGTCATCCTCGCCGCCGGGTAGTACCAGCGGCGGAAAACTACGACCTCGTCCTGAGCGGCCGCGAAGCGGCCGTCTCGGAGGATGAGGCCCGAGCCTCGGCCTCGTGGTGAGAGACGCGGCCTGCGGCCGCTCCTCACCATGAGGGGAGAGCCATTGCATTCACACGCTGATCAGAACGTCGCCTTGAGCGAGGCATAGACGCTGCGGCCGGCCTCGGGCGAGCCGTCCGTCAGATAATAATTCTGATCGAACAGGTTGCGCACGCCGACCGCGGCGGTGGTGAACGTGTTGACCCGATACTCCGCGCGGATGCCGCCGAGCAGATAGGAGCCGGTTTTGTAATACTCGCTGCCGTCGGTCGTCACGGTCCAGCGGTCGCTGGCGAATTCGAGGCTCGGCGTCAGCTCGAAGCCGTCGAACACCGTCCAGGTCGCATAGACGAGCCCCTTCACGTCCGGCACGCCCGACGGCTTGTACCCGGCAATGCTCGGATCGGTGATCTCGCGATGGATGAAGGTGATGTTGCCGCCGACCATCAGCACGTCGTTCACCGCATGGTCGATCGAGCTCTCCACGCCGTAGAAATAGCCGTCGCCGACGTTCTGGAACTGGGTCGTCGCCTCGCCCTGATAGACGATCGGAACCGACTGGATCATGTTCGTCACGTCGCTGTAGAACGCCGTGACCGACACCTGGCTGCGCGGCGCGTAACGGTCGGTCCAGCCCGCCTGATAATTGATCGCCCGCTCGGCCTCGAGGCCGGGATTGGAGGTGGCGCCGCCGAACCGCGAGCTGAACCGCTCGAACAGGGTCGGGAAGCGGGTGCGCGCGGAAATGTTGGCGAACAGCTTTGCCGTCTCGGTGTAGCGCCAGATCACTGCGCCCTGATAGTTGAACGCATCGCCGTCCTCGAGCGGATAATGGACGTATGCGCTCGACGCGTAATCCTCGGCCTGCGACAGGTGCCGCCAGTCGTAGCTGAAGCCCTGCACCAGATCGAGGCTCGGGCCGACATGGACGGTGTTCTCGAGCGCGGCGGAGTAGGTGTCCTCGATCGAGGTCTGGGTCGGCTCGGTCGAGCAGACGATGTTGGCCTTGCAGCCGGAGCTGCCGCCGGACGGATTGACGCCGTAGAGGTCCTGCCACTCCGAGTGGTCGTCGCGGCGGTAGTGAAAGGCGGCCCTCACGGTGTCGAAGGTCGTCACGTCGATGCCGAGCTCGGCGCTGCCGCCGACCGCATAGTCGTCGTAATAGCTGCGGAACGCCTTCTTCTTCGACTGGATCGTCTGGTCGGCGTTGTCGTAGGAGGTGAGGCCGTTCTCGAACGTGTTGTAATAGAGGCGCGTCTTCAGATAGGCGCGGTCGCCGAGCGCGGTCTTCGAGGCCCAGTAGAGGTTCTGGATGTCCCAATAGGGCCAGGTCCAGTAGCGCTGCGTGGCGACCGGGTCGAACACGTTGTAAGGCGCTTCCTTCGAGCCCGACTGCTTGATGAAGTTGATCGAGTACTCGTCGGTGGCGTTGGGCGTCCAGCCGGCCTTCAGATTGACGCTCCAGTCCTCGGAGGAGGAGTGATCACGAAAGCCGCCGTCCTCGACCGGCGTCGGCGTGAAGAAGCTCGACAGCATCCAGCCGCGCATGTTGCGGTAGGTGCCGCTCGCCTGCAGATAGCCCTGGTCGCGCCGCATGCCGACCCGGGCGTATTCGAGATTGCCCTCGTAAGAGCCGTTGCGGCCGAGCTCGATCTGGCTGCGGCCTTCCGCCTCCCACGCCTTCACCGGCTTGTAGCTGACGAGATTGATCGCGCCGCCCATGCCGCCGGGGCCGTCCAGCACCGAGACGTAGCCTTTTGCGATCTGCACCGCGGCGACGTCCGGCGTGAGGAAGCGGGCGAAATCCATCCGGTTGTCGGCCGGCAGATAGATTCGCACGCCGTCGATCGTCAGCGGCACCTGGAAGCGGTCGAAGCCGCGGACATAGATCAGCTGCTCGTTGCGGCTGCCGCCGGAATTGGAGGAGGAGACGCCGGGCGCGAGGTTCACCGCCTGGTCGAGCGTGTCGGTCGCGAACGTCTCCATCTGCTTGCCGGTCACGGTGCTGCCGCCCAAAGGATCGGTCTCTTGACCGGTTGGCGCGGCGATCACGTGCAGCTCGCCGAGGGTGAAGACGCCGGTGTCCTCGGCGGCGGCGGAACCGATGGTCCCGACCGCGGCGGTGGCGACGATCGCCAGGGTTTCGAGTTTGGTGCGCATCGGTCGGCCCGTTGCTCTTGCTGGAGTCGGTTTTCTGGTCGGCGGGTCGGGGGTGCTCGGGTCGGCGGGATCAGGGCGAGGTCTTGCCCGCGCGGGCGAGCAGCGCGCGCGCCTCGTCCTGCGCGGCGTCGATCGCGGCGGCCCATTCGGCCCGGGTCGCGGCATCGACCGCCTCGCCGAGCTTCGCCAGAGCGTCGCTGTCGCTCGCGGTGGCGGCGGTCACCGGCACGCGGCCGGCCAGCGCGCGCGCCTGCGCGACCAGCGCCGCACGCTCGGCGTCCGGGTTCTTGGCGAGCGCCGCCTCGGCGGCGCGGATCGCGGCCCACAGCGCGGCGACCCGCTCGTGTCGCTCGGCGATCGCGACGTCGAACAGCGCGGCGTTGAGCGTCCGCCGCTTGCGGCCGAGCGGCGCGTCATAGACGAAATCGTCGCGCGCGCCGGCGAACGGGTTGCCGAAGCCTTCGGGCGCGGTGCCGTAGGCGTCCGGCCGCACCGGGTGACGGCGGATGTCGGGCGCCGGCAGCCGCTCCTGCGCCGAGCGCGACAGCAGAAACGCGGCGAACGTTTTTGCCGCCTGCGGGTGCGGCGCATCGGCGAGGATCGCGACCTGGGCCGGCAGGAAGGCGGTGCGGGCGGGATAGACGAAGCCGACCGGTTTTCCGGTGTTGCCGGCGGTGAAGGCGTAGAAGTCGATGGTCGGGCCGATCGCCGCCGTGCCTTCCGACACGTCGACGCTCGCCATCACGCCGCCCTGGAACGTGGTCGTGTTGGCGGACATCTCCGACAAAACCGCCCAGCCGCGCTCCCAGCCTTCGGCCTGCAGCACGATGTCGTAGAGCGCCGACGCGAAGCCCGCCGCCGCCGAGGTCGGCATCGCCACCAGTCCGGCGAAGCGCGCGTCGGCGCCGTCCGCCCAGGTTTTTGGCGGGGCGATGCCGCGCTCGCGCAGCAGCGTGTCGTTCAGCGCAAAACCGTAGCCGGCGACCTCGAACGCCTCGAAATACCCGGCCGGATCGGAGATCGGCTGCCCGCCGATCTTGCCCGGCAGGGCCGTGCGGTCGACGTCGAGCGCTCGTAGAAGCCCGCGCTCGCGCAGCGTGGGGAAGGTGTCGAGCGACGGCCCCCAGAAGACGTCGGCGCCGCCGTGGTCGGGCTTGCTCAACGTGTCGAGCGCCTCGCGGCCCGGCTGCCACAGGACCTCGACGACGAGATCGGGGTGGGCGGCCTCGAACGCGGCCTTGAACGGCGCGACCACGTCGTCATGATAGGAGGTCATGACGACGACCGGCTTTTTCTGGCCGGCCGGCGCGGACGGCGTGTCGGCCGCGCGGGCGGACGTCGTGCCGGCTGCGAGCGACAGCGGCGCCGCCAGCGTGGTCGCCAGCAAGCAGAACCCGGCGACCGCCGAGGAGAGGGAGGAGAGCGAGGAGAGCGAGGGGAGGGAGAAAAGCGTCCGGCCGGGGAGCGGCGCCGAGGCGACGAAAGCGGGGCGATGCGGGCCGGGAACGGCGCTTTTCGCTATATAATGCGTTTTCATAACGAAAGTAATAAATCGGCAACCCGATCGTGCAAGCGCGAAATTGTGGCAGCCTGCGCACATGTCGGGCAGCAGACATGTGGTGCCCGCGAACGCGTGCGGCGCGATCCGGCCGCCACGCGCCACGACCGGCGATCGAGAGCTTCGGAAACGGCGTAGCGCAGCGGCGAGACACGCCGCCGGCGGAGATCACCGCATGCGGGACGGACGGATGCCGACGACGGGGTAAGAGCCCGTTTGGAAACTCGGACGCGGGCTGCGTTGCGGCGCGAGCTGCCGGAGGCCAGGAGAAAAGCGACGTCGAGATCGACGAGCTTTTCGACGCCGCGGCCGGCGTTCGCCCCGCAACCCACGCAAGT
>NZ_AKZI01000033.1 GCF_000293785.1 Rhodovulum sp. PH10
CGGGCCTCATCCTTCGAGACGTCGCCTTCGGCGACCCTCAGGATGAGGTGATGGTTTCCCGCCGTTGCTCTCGTTCCCGCCGGTCGTTCCTCGCCGTCGCCGCGCTGGCTGCGTTCACCACGCTCGTCGCACCGCCGGTCGCGCGAGCGGAAGAGCGGGTCGTCAACGTCTACAACTGGTCGGACTACATCGCCCCCGGCGTGATCGAGGATTTTTCGCGCGAGACCGGCATCAAGGTCCGCTACGACACGTTCGATTCCAACGACACGCTGGAGACGAAGCTGCTCGCCGGCCGGTCCGGCTACGACGTGGTTGTGCCGAGCGCCTATTTCCTCGAGCGGCAGATCCGGGCCGGCGTCTTCCTGCCGCTCGACAAGGGGAAGCTGCCGAACCTGAAACACGCCTGGCCCGAGGTCGAGCAGCGGGTCGCCGCCCACGATCCCGACAACCGCTACTCCGTGAACTACATGTGGGGCACGGTCGGGATCGGCTTCGACAAGCGAAAAGTGCGCGAAATCCTCGGGGCCGATGCGACGATCGACTCGTGGTCGACGGTGTTCGACCCGGACCAGCTGAAAAAGTTCGCCGGCTGCGGCGTCCACATGCTCGACTCGAGCGACGACATCCTGTCCGCCGCGCTCCATCATCTCGGGCTCGATCCGAACGCGACCGACCGCGAGGATTTGCAGCGTGCCGCCGACCTCGTCGCGGCGGTGCGGCCGTCGGTGCGGAAATTTCACTCGTCCGAATATCTGAACGCGCTGGCGAGCGGCGAGATCTGCCTGGTGGTCGGCTTTTCCGGCGACATCAAGCAGGCGCAGAAGCGGGCGGCGGAGGCGCACAACGGCGTCGAGATCGGCTACGCGATCCCGAAGGAGGGCGCGCAGATGTTCTTCGACCAGCTGGCGATCCCCAAGGACGCCGAGCACGTGGACGAGGCGCACGCCTTCATCGACTATCTGATGCGGCCCGAGGTGGCGGCGCGGAACACCAATTTCATCTCGTACGCCAACGGCAATCTGGCGAGCCAAAAGCTGGTCGACCCGAAGATTTTGGCCGACCGCGGCGTCTATCCGCCGCCCGAGGTGATGGCGCGGCTCTACACCAACCGGCCGAAGGACGCCCGTACGCAGCGGCTGATGAACCGGCTGTGGACCAGGATCAAGACCGGGCGGTGAGGGCTCTCCCTCACCTCTCCCCGCTCGCGGGGAGAGGGAGAAGAAGCGGCGTCCCGATCCCTCACCGCCAGCGGCGGTGCAGCCACAACCACTGCTCGGGGTGCTCGCGGACCCAAAGCTCCACCACGTCGGTGATCGCCTGCATGGTGCCGCGAACGTCGATCCGGCCCTCGCCGTCGCGCACCGGGGTCACGGCCTCGGTGATCTCGCCGGTGAAGGCGCCGTGCGGCAGCCGGACGATCCGCACGCCGTGAATCGGGCACTCGAACTCGCGCGCAAGCATCGCGATCAGCGGGCTCACCTTGCAGGGGCGGCCGAAGAACGTCACCTCGACGCCCTTGTGGTCGTGCTGGTCGACCAGCATGCCGACCGTGTTGCCGGCCTCGAGCCCGCGCGCCAGCGTGATCGGCGCGGCAAAGCCGGACGGCACCATCGTGCCCATGAGGCCCTCGCGCATCGAGACGACGATGTCGGCGAACGAGCCCATGTTAGGCCGCCGATACAGCACCATCGAGCGCAAGCCCTCGATGCCGGCGACCACCGCCGGCAGCTCCCAATTGGCGAGGTGTGCGGTGAAGATCAGCGCCGGCTTTTCGCCGGTGCGCAGCGCCTCGAAGCGCGCGAGCTCGCGCTCGCCGTATTTCAGGAAGCGCCGTTCCCCGCGCGCGCCCTGCGCCGCGATGCGATCGAGATTGACGAACTCGACCGCCACCCGGCCGAGATTGTCCCACACGCCGGCGAGGATTTTTTCCACCTCCTCCGGCGATTTCTCGGGAAAGGCTGCGCGTAGATTGGCGCGGCCGATCCGGTGCTCGCGCAGCAGCGGCCCGACCCGGCGCATCAGCGCCGCCATCACGTCGCTCGCCCGCACCAGGTCGAACCGGCGCACGAAGCCGATCAGCGCCGGCACGGTTTTGCGCGCCACGCGGTCGAGCAGACGCTTGAGGACGAGCGCGACCCGCCAGCGCCAATACCTGAACTTGGCGTTCATCGGATCAGAACGTCACGACCACCTTGCCGAACACCTTTCGGCTCTCCAGGCGCTCGAGCCCGCGGGTGAAGTTTGCGAGCGGCACCTCGGTGTCGATCACCGGCTTCAGGCCGGCCGCCATCTTGTCGAGCGACTGCGCGATGTTCTCCATCCGCGCGCCGAACGAGCCGGTGATGCGGTACTGCTGCTGGAAGAGCTGCATCAGGTTGATGGTGGTCGACGGGCCGGAGGTGGAGCCGCAGGTGACCAGCCGGCCGCCGCGCTTGAGGCACAGGAGCGAGCCGTTGAAGGTGTCGGCCCCGACATGCTCGAACACGACGTCGACGCCCTTCTTCTTGGTGAGCTTGCGGGTGACGCCCTCGAAGCGGTCGGTCCTGTAATTGATCACGTGATCGGCGCCGAGCGCTCTTGCCTTCTCGGCCTTCTCGTCGTCACCCACCGTGGTGATCACCGTGCAGCCGATCGCCTTGGCCATCAAAATCGCCGCGGTGCCGATGCCGGAGCCGCCGGCATGCACCAGCACCGTCTCGCCGGGCTCGAGTTTTGCATTGTCGAACAGCATGTGTTGGACCGTTGCGAAGCCGATCGGCGCGCAGGCGGCATCGCGAAAGCTCACGCCGTCCGGCACCGGGATCACCAGGCGGGCCGGCATGGTCACCAAATCGCGGGCGAACCCGTCGACGTGGAAGCCCATGATGCCGCCGATGTTCTCGCACAGATTGTCGCGACCCTCGCGGCACGCCTTGCACGTCCCGCAGGTGAGCCCGCCATACATCACCACCGGCTTGCCCGGCGCGACATTCTCCACGCCGGCGCCGACCGAAAAAATCTCGCCCGACGCCTCGGCGCCGACCACCAGCGGCAGCTTGCGCTTGGCGAAGGCCATGCCGCGAAAGCCCCACAGATCGAGATGGTTCAGCGCGACCGCCTTGACCCGCACGGTCACCTCGCCGGGGCCGGGCGGCGGCGGCGGCTCCTGCTCGACGAGGTCGAGGTGTCGGTCGCCGACCAGCGTGAGGGCGCGCATGGGAAGAACCTCGATGGGGGTGTTTGCGCCCGAGGGGGCGGACAAAATCAGCGGTGGATGCCTATCGCCGCCGAAAGGCCGCCGTCAACCGGCAGCACCGCGCCGGTGACGTAGGCGCTGGCGGGCGACAGCAGGAAGGCGACCACGCCGGCGATGTCCTCCGGCTTCGCGAAGCGGCGGGCCGGGATCTGGCTCTCCATCTGCGCGCGGTATTTTTCGTAAGGGGCCATCATCGCGGTGTCGATGAAGCCGGGCGCGACGTAGTTGACGGTGACGCCGGTGCGCGCCGTCTCGATCGCCAGCGTGCGGACATAGGCGAGCAGCGCCGCCTTGGAGGCCGCGTAAGCCGCATTGCCCTGGTTTGCCTGGAGCGCGGTGATCGAGCCGATCACCGCGATGCGGCCATTGCGGGCGCGCATCATCGGCCGGGCGAGCGCGGAGACGAGGCGGGTGAACGACCAGAAGTTCACCTGCATCGCCGCCTCCGCCTTGGCCTGGTCCATCATCATCGCGAGGCTGTCGTAGGACTGCCCGGCATTGTGGACGAAGCCCGCGAACGGCTCGGGCTCGCTGTCGAGCGCCGCGACGAAGCTCTCCACCGCCGCCTTGTCGGAAAGGTCGAGCCGGCGCGCCTCGAATGTTTGGTCCGGATGCCGGGCGGAAAGGTCGGCGATCAGCGCGTCGGCCTCGGCGGTCGCCGAGCGCACGGTGAACAGCACGTCGAAGCCGGCCTCCGCCAGCGTCGTCACGATCGCGGCGCCGAGCCCGCGCCCGCCGCCGGTCACCAGCACGCGTTTCTTCTGGGACGTGCTCACGCCGGCTCGAGCCCCATCACCAGGCTGACGTTCTGCCCACCGAAGCCGAACGAGTTCGACAGCGCGTGCGACAGCGTCGCGTCGCGGGCGACGTTCGGCACCACGTCGAGCGGGATCGCCGGATCGGGCACCAGATGGTTGATGGTCGGCGGCAGCCGCTGGTGGTCGAGCGTCATCAGCGTCACCACCGCCTCGACCGCGCCGGCGGCCGACAGCGTGTGGCCGATCATCGACTTGTTCGACGACATCGGCACCTGCGGCGCGCGCTCGCCGAACACGGCGGAGACGCCGAGCGCCTCCATCTTGTCGTTCTCCGGCGTCGAGGTGCCGTGCGCGTTGATGTAGTCGATCTCGGCCGGGATCAGCCCGGCATCGGCGATCGCCTGCTGCATGCAGCCGATGATCGGCTTGGCGTCCGGGCTCGTGCGGGTGCGGTGGAACGAGTCGGACAGCTCGCCGCAGCCCTCGACCACGCCGAGAATGGTGGCGCCGCGCGCCTTTGCCGATTCGTAGCTCTCCAGCACCAGGGCGCCCGCCCCTTCGGCCATCACGAAGCCGTCGCGGTTCTTGGAGAACGGCTTCGCCGCGGCCTCCGGCGGATCGTTGGCGGAGGTCAGCGCGGAGAGAAGCGAGAAGCGCACCACGTTCTCGGTGTTGATCGAGCCGTCGGTGCCGATGCACAGCGCGGCATCCGTGTCGCCCCGCCGGATCGCCTCGACGCCGAGCTGGATCGCGCTCGCCCCCGACGCGCAGGCGGTCGACAGCGCGATCGGCATGCCCCTGGTGCCGAATTTTTCCGACAGGTTTTCCGCCACGGAGGCGAACTGGAAGCGCGCGTGATGGTGCCCGAACTTGCCCGACGCCGCGGCGCGCAGAAGGTCGTCGTAGGAGATTTGATCGTTGGCACCGGCCGCGGCGGCGAGCTCGACGCGCTGGGTCCATTCGATCTCGACCGGCGCGACGGCGATGAACAGCGGCCCCGGAAAGTTCTTCGCCGAGCCGATGCGCGCCTGCGTCACCGCCTCGGCGGCGGCGATCTCGGCGAGCCGCTCGGACAGAAGCGGCGCGCTGAACGGCTCGGCCGCGACGAAATCCACCGTGCCGGCGATGCGGGTCTTCAGATTGTCGGTCGGGAAGCGGGTGATGGCGCGGATGCCGGACTGCCCGGCGATCAGCTTCTTCCAGTTCTCGTCCTTGCCGGCGCCGAGCGAGGTGACGACCCCCATGCCGGTGACCACCACCACGGGCCGTCCCGCCTTGTCGTGCACTGCCATGTGGATCTCCTCGTCGAGACGCGCACCCGCTTCACCTCTTCCCGCCAGCGGGGAGAGGGAGAAGGAAGACCTATCCCACCGCCTCGACCAGGGCGAGGCCCTCGCCGCGCCAATGGCCGACGCCGGTGACCACCACTTGCCCGAGCGCGCCCTCGAAGGGCGCCTCGAAGCCGGTCGGGTCGCACGGCGGAAACAGTTTTCCGTGCCCGAGCGCGACGGTCGCGAGCGCCAGATTGACGACGAACTGCGGCTCGAGCGAGTGGCCGACGAAGGTGCCGGTCGCCCGCACCGGCAGGCCGCGGGCGGCGAGCACCGCCTTCTCCTCGGCGGTCGCGGGCGCAGTGCCGGCGGCCCCCGACAGCACCACGGCGCGCGCCGGATCGACCGGCGGCAGGCGGTCCCACAGCGCCCCGAGCGAGCTTTCGATCGCGCCGGGCGCGGTACGACGCACCTGATCGCTCACCACGGCCGAGAGCTTTGCCAAGGGCTTCGCCCCGCGCTTTTCCGCGTGGTCGCGCGCCTCGAGCACCAGGAAGGCGCCGAGCGAGGCGAGCGCGAAGCCCGGCGCCGCGTCGCGGTTCCACACGGCCTCGAAGGCGTCCTTCAGCGCGAACCCGCCGAACTCGAACAGCATCAGGAGGTCCTTGCGCTCGCCGTTCTGCGAGCCGCCGACCAGCGCGATGTCGCTCTGCCCCGCCTTTATGCGCGAGAGCGCGGTGCGGGCGGCCTCGATGCCGGCGCCCTCCTCGCCCATGAAGGTGCGCGACGAGCCGGTGACGCCGTGCACCACCGAGATGTTGCCGGCGAGCAAATTCGAGAGCTGGGCGAGAAACAGCGTCGGCCGCAGGTCGCTCATCAGGCGCTCGTTGAGATAGGCGCCCGGATCGGCCGCGTTGCGCAGCCCGGCGAGGATCGCGCCGTCGGCAGCGTAATCGCGCTCGCCACCGCCCGCCGCGACGATCATGTCCATCCGGCCGAGCAGCTCCTTGTCGCCCTTGACGCCGGCGGACTCGAGCGCGAGCCCGGCGGCATAGGTGCCGGTGCGCTGCCACGGCTCCATCTGGCGCTGGTCGCCCTTTTTCGGGATCTGCGTGTCGAGCGCGAGCGGCACCAGCGGGTGCACCACCCACGGCGCGAAGCTCGTCGTGTCGGCTCCGGGCTCGCCGGCGGCGAGCCTCTGCCAGTGGGCGTCCGGTCCTTCACCGAGGCAGGAGACGAGGCCGAGGCCGGTGATCCAGACCTCGCGGGCGGCATCAGCCATGGGCGGCGATCTCCAGAGGATAGCCGAGCCGATGCGCCACCGCCTCCATGTTGGCGCGGAACTCGGGGCGCGGGAACGGCACGATGCGGAAGGTGATCTCGGCGTCGCAGACGGCCTTGCCGTCGACCTTCACCGTCGCCTTGGTGACGGCGTAGCCGGAGCCGAGATGGACCAGGCGGCCGAAGATCGACAGGCGCTGGCCGGGCGTGACGAAGGTGCGCAGCTTCGCCTCCTTGACGGCGGCGAGGAACGGCATGCGCGTGAAGTTTTCGAGGCCGATCAGGAGCCAGCCGCAGGTCTGCGCCATCGACTCGATCAGCAGCACGCCCGGCATCAGCGGATGGCCGGGAAAGTGACCCTCGAAGATCGTGCTGTCCTGCGGCACCGCGGCCTCGACCTCGATGGTCTGCCCCGCGAGATCGAGCGCGACGATCCGGTCGACGAGCTGAAAGTACTCGAGCCTCATCGAAGCGGAGGCTCAGGCGCTCTTGGCGGCGACGAGGGAATCGATCCGGGTGCAGAGGTTGCCGAGCACGAAGTACTCCTCGGTCGACGCCTTGCCGTCGTTGACCTCCTGCGTCCACTGCTCCAGCGGCAGCTTGATTCCGAACGCCTTGTCGATCGCGAAGGCGATGTCGAGGAAATCGAGGCTGTCGATCCCGAGGTCGTCGATCGCGTGGCTTTCCGGCGTGATCTTCTCGCGCGGAATGTCGCAAGTTTCCGAAATGATATTGGCGACGGTGTCGAACGTCGAGGACATCGGTTACTCTCTGAATGCCGTGAACCCAACCGGCACGCGCGTGCGCATGCCCCCCGTACGGCGGCGAATTGAACGCTCGTTCTTTCGGTCCGTATAGCCAACAGACCGAACGAGCGCAATGTGCGCGGAGGCGCCCGTCACGGGCGCATGCGGTTCTTCCACCGGAGGGTTGCGGCGGCGGAACGGCGGCGGCGGCGAGAAGCGGCCAGAACGGGTCAGCGGGCGGCTTCCGGCAGCGCGATACCGCAGCCCGGCCGACCGGCGACCAGGCAGGCATGGTCGTCGCCCACCCCCGCGAGCCGCGAGGCGATCCAGTAGCCGCAGCCCATCAGCAGGAGCACCAGCACCAGCGCGAGCCCGTTGGTCTTCATCCGGTGGGCGAAGTCGTCGGGCTCGTCGGCGCGGCGCCGGCGCGGCGAGAACGGCGTGACGTTGCCGGCGACACGGCGAGACGGCGGCCGGACGACCCGTGCGGAGCGCTCCCATGCCGCACGCTCAGGCTCGTGCGGGGCCCGCTCGGCCGGCACCCGCTCGGCCGGGCGCAGGCGAATCGGCCGGAACGCCGGCTCGGGGCCGGTCGCACGCCCCGACGCGGCACCACCCGACGCGGCACGACCCGACGCGGCACCGCCGGGGGCGGCCCGCCCGGAGGGCGACCGCGGCACGAACGGCAGCACCTTGCCCCGCTCGTCGCCGCCGGACGGCTCACCGTCGTCGCGAACGCCGTCGTCGCGAGCGCGGTCGTCCCCAGCGCGGTCGTCCCGCGGGCCGGCGCTTCCGTGCGCAGACGAATCGCCGTGCGCCGGGCCGTGCTCGCTCTCGTGCGGCGAATCGCGTCCGCTTTCCGGATCGCCCGGGCGGGGCGGATCCGATCCGAAACGGCCCGAATGGCGGCTGCCGGAGGTCATGACGTGCGAATCCTGGCCGATCGCGCGGCCGATGGGGGCGACGACCGGCGCATCGTGGCCCGGAATGGCGCCGGCCCGCAAGGGTTGCGTGCGGCGGCGCCTCCGGACGGCGTGCCCGGCGGCGCCGGCCGACGGTAGCGCGCTCCGCGCCGCGAATTCTCACGACCTGCAATCCCGGCGAGAGCCCCTTGTATGCACGGCGAAATTTCGGCCGTGCATCGGCCCTGGACACTTTTGCTTAAGGAGACGGGGGTATCGTGAGACGACTCGCGACTCGCCGGGGCAGCCATGACCACAGACCGACCCGAGACCGGCCCTCGTGGCTCCGATCCGCGCGGCGCGCAAGGCGACCAGCCGGTCGGCGTCGCCGAGGCGCTGCGCGAGACTTGGCTCGAGCTGTGGTACCAGCCGAAGATCGACCTGCGGAAGAAGTGCCTCGCCGGCGCCGAGGCGCTCGCCCGCATCCGCCATCCCGATCTCGGCGTGCTGCTGCCCGGCCGCTTCCTGCCCGGCATCGACGAGGAGAGCCTCGCCGAGCTGTCCGAGTACGCGCTGATCTCGGCGCTCGCCGACTGGTCGATGTTCCGCGCCGCCGGCTACAATCTGCGGCTCGCGATCAACGTGCCGGTGCACGTGCTGGCCGAGATACCGGTCGCCGAGATCGTCGCCGCACACCGCCCGGCGAGCGCCGACTGGCCCGGCCTGATCGTCGAGGTGACGGAAGATCAGATCGTGCGCGACATCAAGCGGGCGCTGGCGATCGCGGCGCACCTGCGCGAGAGCGGCATCGCCGTCTCGATCGACGACTTCGGCGCCGGCTACTCGTCGTTCTCCAGCCTGCGCGAGCTCGCCTTCGCCGAGATCAAGCTCAACCACGGCTTCGTCAAGGACTGCGCGGTGGACGCCACCAACGCCGCGATCTGCCAGACCGCGATCGACCTCGCCCACCGGTTCGGCTCGGCGGCGGTGGCCGAAGGCATCGAGAGCGTCGCCGACCTGCAGGCGCTGCAGATCATGGGCTGCGACTTCGGCCAGGGCGTGCTGCTCGCGCCGCCGATGCCGAAGGAGCGCTTCCTCGACCTCCTGCAGAGCCGCACCAGCCGGCCGCAAGGCTCCGGCGAGGCGCACGAGCCGGCCGCCGCCGAGGCGAGCGCCGCCACCGCCTGACCGGGCGTCACCGCCCGACCGGGCCTCACGCCTCCGCCGGCGGCTCGCGCCAGCGCCGCACCGTGCCGCTGTCGATCTCGAACAGGTCGAGCACCCGGCCGAGCGTGTGGTCGATCATCTCCTCGATCGAGGCGGGCTTGGCATACATCGCCGGCACCGGCGGATAGACCACCGCGCCCATCTCGGTGACCGCCGTCATGTTGCGCAGATGGCCGAGATGCAGCGGCGCCTCGCGCACCACCAGCACCAGCCGGCGGCGCTCCTTCAGCACCACGTCGGCGGCCCGCGTCAAAAGCGAGGCGGTGATGCCGTTGGCGATCTCGGCGAGCGTGCGCATCGAGCACGGGCAGACGATCATCCCCATGGTGCGGAACGAGCCGGACGAGATCGCCGCGCCGATGTCCCTGCGGGAATAGACGACGTCGGCGAAACCCTCGAGCTCGGCGAGGGTGGTGTCGGTCTCCAGCGCCAGCGTCACCTCGGCGGCGTCGCTGATCACCAGGTGGGTCTCCACCCCGCACCGCCGCAGCAGCGTCAGGAGCCGCACGCCGTAGGCCGCGCCCGATGCGCCGCTGATGCCGACGATCAGCCGCTTGCGTGTGCTCATGCTCTCCTCGTGCGCGGCCGCCCGGACGAGCGACGGCGGAGCGCGGGAGTTTAGGAGCCCGCACCGGCGCTCGCCACCGCGGGCGCAATTGTTTTTCCGCCGATGCAGACGGGCAACAGCCGCGTCGGCGCCTCGCATCGGCGCTTGCTCCGGACGCCTCGGACGGCGCGAAGGAGCGGGCCGCGACGCCGATGTCGTGGCGATGATACCCGTCTCTCGCGTGGTCTCCCGCGCATCGGCGGAGCGCTACCACCGTCGCGGGTCGAAAACGGATTCACCACGTCCGTTTGCCGGCCGTTTACCGAATGATCAACCTTGCGGTGTCAGTCTCGAACGGGTCGGCCGCGTGTGGGATCGCCTTGTTGCTGCCCCATCTTGCTCGCACAAGCCGGCTCACGAGGGGTCGAAATTTCGAGGGGATGGTTTCTTGCGCGCAACGTGTCTAGCTCTGCTGGCCGCCGGCTTCGCCGCGTCCACGGTCGCCGTGTCCACGGTCGCCGCGTCGGCCCAGTCGTATCCCGGCTCTTACGGCTCGTCGGCCGCGAGATCCCATTCCACCATCGCCTACGAGGACGCCGACGACGAGTACGCGCCGGCCCCCGACGCGCCGGCGCCGGGCGCCTCGCCCTCGCCCTACGGCACCGGGGCGCTGCCGCCGCCCCCGCCCGCACCGAGCCCGACCGCCGGCGTCTATCAGGGCGGCGGATATCCGGCGCCCGCCGCAGCCGGCGGTTATCCGGCCGCATCCGACGGCACTCCCTATCGGACCGGCAACAGCCAGCCGCTGCCGCCGCCTCCGCCGTCGCCCTATCAAAACACCTATGTCGTGCCGCAGTCCGGCCCGCCGAGCGTCGCCGCGCCGCAGACCGCCGGCGTCACCCGCGAGTTCGACATGACCCGCCCGCCGGGCGAGGTCGGCCAACCGGTCGGTCCGGTCGGCGGTGCCGCGGCGTCCGGCTACGGCACGCCCGCCCATGGCGCCACCCCGGCCTATGGCGCCACCCCGGCCTATGGCAGCCAGAGCTACGGCAATCAGGGCTACGGCAACCAGGGTTACGGATCCGCCGCGGCGAGCCCGGCCCCGCACGACGGCGCGCCGTTCGCCGCCCGGCCGCCGGCCGCCGGCGTCGCGCCCGGCGCCAATGCCGGCACCCGCTACGCCGCGCTGCCGCCGGAGGATCAGCCGGAGGTCGGCGAGGCCAAGCTCGATCCGCGCTTCCAGCGCCAGGAGGTCAGCTATCCGACCAACGAGGCGCCCGGCACCATCGTGATCGACACGCCGAACACCTATCTCTATCTCGTGCTCGGCGGCGGCAAGGCGATGCGCTACGGCATCGGCGTCGGTCGCGAGGGCTTCACCTGGTCGGGCACCCAGACCATCACCCGCATGGCGGAGTGGCCGGACTGGCATCCGCCGAAGGAGATGATCGACCGCCAGCCCTATCTGCCGCGCTTCATGGCCGGCGGCGAGAGCAACCCGATGGGCGCGCGGGCGATGTATCTCGGCAGCACGGTCTATCGCATCCACGGCACCAACCAGCCGTCGACCATCGGCACCTTCGTCTCGTCGGGCTGCATCCGGCTGGTCAATGCCGACGTCGAGGACCTCTATCGCCGCGTCAGCGTCGGCACCAAGGTGGTGGTGCTGCCGGGCGGCAAGAACTCCGCCCCGGTGGCGCGGGCGCCGGCCGCCGGCAGCGCGCAGCTGCCGCAAACGACGATCCGCTGAACGCTCGTTCGGCATTTTCCATCGCCATCGCGTCGCGCCGGCCGGGGCCCTCCCCGGCCGGTTCTTTTTTCCGCCGGGCGCACGCCGGTCCATCCGGTGTATGATGTCGGCCCGAGGGGAGATCTTTTCTGCGATGGCGACGATCCGGCGTCTTCTCACGGCAGTGCCGTGCCTTCTGCTGGCGGCGTGCGCGTCGCTGCCGACCACCACGCCCAACACCGCGCCGCTCGAATTCGGCATGACGCCGCGGGCGGCGAGCGTTGCGCTCGGCGTGCCGCTCGAGCCGCTCTCCGAGCCCGCCCGCCGGCCGACCGCGGGCCACCCTGCGGCCGAGATCTACATAGCCCGCCTGCCGGCCGCGACGCCGGGCTTGTTCGGCACCGTCGACGGCCTCGTCTATCTCCAGTTCCGCCGCGGCAAGCTCACCGGCTTCACCCGCGACTGGCACATCGCCTCGCGGTTCGCGCCGCCGAGCCTTCCCCTGCCCCGCTGACGACCGGCGAAAAGAATCCGCGAAGGAAAGCCGCCCTCTTTTCGTAACAATCGTGCGGCCGTCGCGGCCGGTGGGTCGGAAATGAGGGAGCACGCACCCGACGAGACCGACGAGACGCTCGTCGCGCAGGCCGCCGCCGGCGACCAGCGCGCGTTCCGTATCCTCGTGGAGCGGCACATGGGACGGGCGATCCGGGTGGCACAGCGGGTGGTGGGCGTCGCGGCCGATGCCGACGACATCGCCCAGGAGGCGTTTCTCCGGGTGTGGACCAAGGCCACGACCTTCGATCCGACCCGCGCGAAATTCTCCACCTGGCTCTACCGGATCGTGCTCAATCTCGCGCTCGACCAGCGCCGGCGGCCCACTGCCGAGGCGCTCGACGAGGCCGACGAGATCCCGAGTGGCGAGCCGGGAGCGCTCGCGCTGCTCGCCGCCGCCGAGGAGCAGCGGGCGATGGAGGCCGCGATCGCGGCGCTGCCGCCGCGGCAGCGGGCGGCGATCGCCCTTTTCCACATGGAAGGCTTGAGCGGCCGGGACGCCGCCCACGCCATGGACCTGTCGGAGAAGGCTTTCGAATCTCTGCTGACGCGCGCCCGCGCGGCGGTCAAGGCCGCGTGCCGGGCGACCACGGATACAGGAGGAATACCGTGACGTTCGATGAGTTCCGCCGCCATGCGGAGACCTTTGGCGGGGACCTCGAGCGTTGGCCGGAAGACATCCGCGCCGACGCCCGGGCGATCGCCGCAACGCCCGAGGGTGCCGCCCTGCTGGCCGCCGAACGGGTGCTCGATCTCGCGCTCGCCCGCGCTCCGGCGGTGCCGCAGGCCCGCGCCGAGGCCGTCGCCTTCGCGGTGATGCAGCGTCTCTCGGGGGCCGACGGTTTTGCCGGCGATTCCGGGCGCGCGCCCTCGCTCGTGTCGCGCCTCGCCGCAAGGCTCGCCGCAAGCCTCGCCACGCCGGGGCCGCTGCGCTGGCTGGTGCCGGCCGCGAGCCTCGCCTGCTCGGCCCTGATCGGCCTGTCGCTCGCCACCAGCCTGCCGCTCGACAGTCCCCGCTCGTCGGCGGCGACGGTGCTGGCGATGGTGGTCGACGACGCCGCGACGCCCGGCGGCTGGGGGCTGCCATGACCGCCGCCGAAGGCCGCCGCAGCCGGCTGCGCCTCACCCTTCTGAAGGCCGCGCTGCTCCTCTCGCTGTGCCTCAACGTGGCGCTCGGCACCTATCTCGGCGTGCAGTGGCGCGACGGCCGCCACGGGGTCCTGACGGCGGCGGGCGCAACGCGGGTGATCGACCGGATGGCCGACCGGCTGCCGGAGGCGGACGGCGAGCGGCTGCGCGAGATCTTCGCCTCCAAGCGGATCGAGCTGTCGGAGGCGCAGACGCGCTACGACGCGGCGATGCGCCACTCGCTCGACCTGCTCGCCGCGCCCGACCTCGACGTCGCCGCCTTCCGCGACGCGGTGCGCGAGGCGCGCGACCAGCGCCTCGCGGTCGGCGACGTTCTGATCGGCACGATCGTCGAGACGCTGACCGAGATGCCGGCCAAGGAGCGCCAGGAGCTGGCCGGGCGCCTGCGTCGGCGGCAGTGAGACCGCGCGCGGCGAACGGCGGCGGTCCGTCCCGGCCAAACGTGTTTCGCGGGAAAAAAAGCGAGCGGAGGGCGAGTGAACCGCGGAGAGAGGGCGTATCAGGGGCATGATACCAGCACACGGAGAACCCCGATGACCATGCACCGTCCTTTGCTCGCCGCCTGCGCCCTCCTCGCCGCGGTGGCGATCGCGCCCGCCGCGAACGCCGGCGACGCCTATATCCACGTCCACACGCCGGGCCCCGTCTACGCGCCCTACGCCTATGTCCCGCCGCCGCGGCCGGTCGCGGTGCGCCGCACCACCGTGGTCGGGCCGCGCTGCGTGTGGCGGACCACCCGCGTGTGGGTCGGCAATCACTGGGCGTCGCGCCGCGTGCGCGTCTGCCGGTGATGTTTGGCACCCCCTCGAAACCGGATCGGACAGCCGTCGATGACCCGCAATCTTCGCGTCGTCTCGCTCGCCGCCGCCATCTCGACCGTCTCGGCCGTCGTGCTGCTCGCGCCGCCGCCCGCGAGTGCGCAGGACCAGCGCAGCGTTCTGCGCGACGCCTGCCGGGGCGATTACCAGAAGCTCTGCGCGAGCGTGTCGCCGGGCGGCGGCCGCATCCTGAAATGCCTCGAGAGCAACGCCGACCAGCTGACGCCGGCCTGCAAGGCGGCGCTCGCGGCGCGCGCCGGCAAATGACCTCTCCGGACACGTGATGCCGCGGGGCGGCTCCGGCCCGCGGGCCGGACCCGGTGCCGTCGGCCCGGTCGCTCACTCGACCGGCGGCACCGGAGGCGTGGCCCCGGACGGCGGCGGTCCCCCCGCCGCCTTCTGCGGATCCGGATCGGTCTTCGCGGCGCCGTCCTTCGCGGCGGCGCCGTCCGCCGGCGCCGCCTGGTGGCGGTTCATCAGCGGCATCTGGAAGAGCGCGAAGGCGATGGTGAGCGGCACGAAGCCGAACAGCTTGAAGTTCACCCACACCGTGGTCGACTGGGTGCGCCAGACCAGCTCGTTGAGCACCGCCATCGCCAGGAAGAACAGTGCCCAGCGGATCGTCAGGGTCCGCCAGCCGCGCTCGGTGAGCTCGACCACCTGATCGAGCACCAGCGCGAGCAACGGCTTGTCGCGCCACAGGCCGACCAGGAGCACCGTCGAGAACAAGAGATAGACCAGCGTCGGCTTGAGCTTGATGAAGGTCTCGTCGTGCAGCCACAGGGTCAGGCCGCCGAACACCATGACGATCACCGCCGAGGCGAGCGGCATCGCCGGCAGGCGCCGCGTCAGCGCGTAGGAGGCGATCAGCGCCGCCAGCACCGCCACCATGAAGGTCGCGGTCGCGGCAAAGATGCCGAATTTCGCGTTGGCGACGAAGAACAGCACCAGCGGGCCGAGATCGAGCGCCAGCTTGAGCGTCGGGTTCGGCGCCCGGCGCGAGGCCGCCGCCGCGGTCGCGGAACCGTCGGTGCCGGGCTTGCCGTCGGTGGTCTCGGACATGATGGGCGCCTCGCCGGTCGGGCCCGCCCGCCTGAAACCGGCGGCGGACGGCCGGGCTCGCCCTAACACGCCCGGCCCGGCCCGCCAACACGCCGCACGCCGCTCGCCCACCTCCGATCCCATCGCGCGAAATCGCCCCGCGGCACGCGCGTGTGTCTCGCCCGCCACATCTCCCGGCTGTCGATTGTGATCTTCGTGTCGAAATCGTGGTCTCAAATTGACCCGTGCAGGAAACCCTCCACACTGCCGACTCGGTGGAGGCAGCGCGCAATGTCGGATTTCAGAATCAAGGACTTCCTGGATCGTCTCGACGAGCTGGGCCTGATGCTCTCGGCCACCCGGCTGGCCGACGGCAGCATCCGGCTCAACCAGTGGCGGACGATCCATTATTACGGCAACGAAAGCGAGATCCGCAGCTTCTGGTCGCGCCACATGACCGGGACCGAGCGGATGCAGGACGTCGCCCGCTACGTCGAGCTGACCCAGAACCGGACCCGGCGGCTGCACGCCTGAGAGCCCGTTTGGACACTCGGACGCGGGCTGCGTTGCGGCGCGAACTGCCGGAGGCCAGGAGAAAAGCG
>NZ_AKZI01000034.1 GCF_000293785.1 Rhodovulum sp. PH10
AGGCCCGCACCGTGGCCTCGCCCTTCGAGACGCACTCCTGCGGAGTGCTCCTCGGGACGAGGTCGGACTCTGTCGCCGTTGGTATCAGGCGCCGGCCGGCAGCGCGCCGCCGATCGCGGCCTGGTCCGCGGCGGTGCTCGCTCCGCCGTCGGCATGCGCCGGCGCCACCCCCGCGCGATCCGCCGCCGCGCGATCCTCCAAAACCCACTGCACGAGGCGCGACACGCCGTCGGCGGCACCGATCTCCGGCGCCCAGCCGAGCACCCGGCGCAGCTTCTCCACGTCGCTCACATAGGCGCGTTGATCACCCGGCCGCCAGTCGGCGACCCGCACCGGGATGCGGCGGGAAAGCCGCGTCTCCAGCATCGCGATCACCTCGCGCAGCGACACCGCGTTGCCCGGCCCGCCGCCGACGTTGAACGCCTGGCCGGCCACCGCGTCGGGCGCCAGGATCGCCGCCTCGTAGGCGCGCAGGAGGTCGTCGACGTGCAGCACGTCGCGCACCTGGCGGCCGTCGCCGAACAGGGTGATGCCGCGGCCGAGCACGCCGGCGATCGCGAACCAGGCGACCCAGCCCTGATCCTCGATGCCGAGCTGGCGCGGCCCGTAGATGCAGGACTGGCGGAACGAGGTGGCGGGGATGCCGTAGATGCGGGCGAAGTCGGTGACGTACTGGTCGGCCGCGCCCTTCGAGCAGCCATAGGGCGACAGAAAGTCGAGCGGCTCGCCTTCGCCGATGCCGTGCGGGCGGTCCGGCAGCGTCCAGCGCTCGCCGTGCAGCTCGGCGCGGGCGCCCGCCACCTTGCCGTACACCTTGTTGGTGGAGGCGAACACGAACACCGCGTCCGGGCAGAAGCGCCGCACGGCGTCGAGCATGTTGAAGGTGCCGAGCGCGTTGACGGAAAAATCGGCGCGCGGATCGGCGACCGAGGTCGTCACCGCCACCTGGGCGGCGAGATGGAGCACGGCGTCCGGCCGCGTCTCGGCGACCACCCGGTCGACCGCCGCGCGCTCGCGCACGTCGACGCGGGCGAAATCGAAGGCGAGACGATCGCGCAGCCAGTCGAGATTGCGGTCGCTCCCGTCGCGGGAGAGTGTGTCGAGCACCGTCACGCGCCAGTTGCGCTCGCCGAAGAACCGCGCGGCGTTGCAGCCGATGAAGCCCGCGCCCCCGGTGATCAGTACCCGCTTCATCCTGTCCTCGTGTCTCGTCGGCCGACCGGGAGCCGTGCGCGCCCCGGCGGTACGACAACACGACGAGGCTCCGTCGGTTCACGGGAGCCCGCCCTGCGGTTGGCGCGCGGTGGTGGCGCCCGCACGATCTGTCCGCCATCCGACGCGGCGAAATACTGATCGGAAACAACCTCGGGTGACAGCCGGCGCGAACACCATCATCATGCCGGGGCGGAGCCGAATCTCCCGTACCGTCGAGGGTCGCTTCCTCCGGCGACACCGGTGCCGACGACGGGCGCCGAGCAAACTGTCGCCGGCTCGCCGAAACTGGACAGCGTCGGAGTCCGCCAGTGAGTTCTGGAAAAGCCGAACATTCCGGGAAGTTCGAACACTCGGGCACGTCCGAACACTCGGGCACGTCCGAACATTCGGGCACGTCCGAACACTCCGGGAAAGCCGAACACTCCGGGAAAGCGAAACACTCCGGGAAAGCGAAACACTCCGGGAAAGCGAAACACTCGGCGACCGGCGATCGGGGCCGGAATGGTGGTCGACCCGAGAAAGTCGATTGGTCCGGGAGAGCCGATCACCGTCGGCTCGCACCGGCCCGGTGGTCCGTCCTGGTCGCCGCCTGCGCCGCCCTCGCGCTCGGGGCGCTGTTCGCCCTGCAGGCGCGCGAGGATTACGTCGTCTCGGTGGAGCACGGCTGGGAGACGGTCGAGACCGCGGCCGAGCTGTTGGCCGACCACGCCGAGCGGGCGATCGACACCAGCCGGATCATCGCCGGCCGGATCGCCGAGCAGGTGACGGCCGGCGGCTTCGATCGCTACCGCGGTGATCGCTGGGAGGATCTGCAGGCGCTCGGCGCATCCTCGCCGATGGTCGGCACGATCTGGGTGCTGGACGCCAACGGCGACGTGGTCGCCACCACCACCAGCAAGGTGCCGCCGGCCTCCAACGTCGCCGACCGCCCCTATTTCCGCGCGCTCAAGGCGGGCGCCGCCGATCACCTCTCCGGCCTGATGCGCGGCCGCGTCACCGGCCGCTGGTTCTTCGGCTACTCGCAGGCGATCCGGGTCGACGGCGTGTTTCGCGGTCTGGTCCAGGTGACCATGCACATCGAGAATTTTCGGCGCGTCTACGACACGCTGGAGCTCGATCTCGGTCCGAAATCGCAGATCGGCGTCTACAAGCCTGACGGCACCATGGTGGTGCGCTGGCCGCTGCCGACGGCGGAGAGCGGCGAGAGCGAGGACGCGGAGGTGCCGCGCTTCCTCGCCGGCACGCTGCCGCACCAGGACGGCCGGGCCGAGATCAGCGCGCCGAACGGCCGCGAGTTCCTCCAGGTGTTTCGCACCACGCCCCGCTACGGCCTGCTCGCGGTCGTCACCATCCCGTGCGCCGACGTGCTCGAGCCGTTCTACGGCCGGCTCGCCTCCAACGGTTCGCTGCTGCTGGTCGCGCTCGCGGTGATCGGCGTGTTCGGCATCGTCGCCGGCCGGGCGGCGAGTCGCGAGATGCGCGAAACCAGGAGCCTCGTCGAGAGCGAGGAGCGGTTCCGGGCGGTGTTCCACAACGCCGCGGTCGGCATCGCGCAGCTCTCGCCGGAGGGCCGCTTCCTGGTGGTCAACGAGCGGCTGTGCGCCATCGTCGGCTACACCGCGGAGGAGCTGAACGGCAAGACCTTCATGGAGATCACCCACCCGGACGATCTCGATTCCGATCTCGTCCAGGTGTGGCGGCTGCGGGCCGGCGACGTCAGCGCGTTCCGCCGCGAGAAGCGCTACGTCCGCCGGGACGGCTCGGCGGTGTGGGTGGACCTCAACGTCTCGCGGCTGGTGGCCGGCGGGCGCTCCTACAACATCACGGTGGTCGAGGACATCACCGCGCGCAAGGCGGCCGAGCTGGCGCTGCGCGACAGCGAGCAGCAGTACCGCGCGCTGTTCGAGAACGCCGCGGTCGGCATCGCCCAGGTGTCCGCCGACGGCCTCTTCCTCAGCGTCAACGACCGCTTCTGCGACATCGTCGGCTACACCGCCGAGGAGCTGCGCACCACCAGCTTCCAGGACATCACCCATCCGGCCGATATCAAGGAGGATCTCGCCCAGAAGCGGCGCGTGCTGTCCGGCGTGATCTCCAATTACCGGATGGAGAAGCGCTATCTGCGCAAGAACGGCTCGCGCGTGTGGGTCGATCTCAGCGTCGGCTGCGTGCGGCCCGGCAACGGCGTGGAGGGCCGCTTCGTCACGGTGGTGAACGACATCACCGAGCGCAAGCAGATCGAGAAGGCGCTGCTGCGCAGCGAGGAGCGGCTGCGGCTCGCCGGCGAGGCCGGAAACGTCGGCGTGTGGGACTGGGACATCGCCACCGGCATCCTCACCTGGACGCTGCCGCAATGGCGCCTGCACGGGCTCGAGCCGCGCGAGACGCTGACCTACGACGACTGGCGCCAGACGGTGCATCCGGAGGACCGCGACCAGCTCGACGCGGCGGTGATGGAGGCGGTGACGAGCGGCGGCGCGCTGGAGGCCGAGTATCGCGTGGTGCTGTCCGACGGCTCCATCCGCTGGCTGGCGACGCGGGCGAAAATCTTCATGAACGAGGCGGGCCAGCCGCTGCGCCTGACCGGCGTCGATCTCGACATCTCGGTGCGCAAGGAGGCCGAGGAGCAGCAGCGCCAGATGTCGCGCGAGCTCGACCACCGGGTGCGCAACACGCTGGCGACGGTGCAGTCGATCGTGGTGGCGACCGCGCGCGCGGCGACCGACATCAAGTCGTTCCGCGAGTCGATCGTCCACCGCATCGGCTCGCTGGCAAAGACCCACACGCTGCTCACCAACCCGAGCGGCGGCATCGCGCTGACCGATCTCCTGCACCTCGAGCTGGACACGCACGAGGACCCCGCCCGCAAGCGGATCGCGCTCGAAGGGCCGCACGTGCTGCTGCCGTCGTCGATGGCGCTGGCGCTCGGCCTCGCGCTGCACGAGCTCGCGGTCAATGCCGCCAAATACGGCTCGCTGTCGGTGCCGGAGGGGCGGCTCGCCGTGCGCTGGTCGCTGGCGCGGCCGGGGCCGGACGGCTCGCGCTGCCTGTCGGTCGAATGGGTCGAGCGGGGCGGGCCGTCGGCGGCCGATGCCGGGTCGCCCGGCTTCGGCTCGACGCTGATCGACCGCATCGTCACCAGCCAGCCCGACTCCCACATCTCGCGCGAGTTCGGCGCCGAGGGCTTGCGGGTGACGATCGCGCTGTCGCTGCCCGACGCCAAGCCGCGGCTCCGGCTGGTGTCGTGATCGTTTCTCCGCCGCTCGCGACCACCCGGTGATCGGATGATGGGCAGCCGCGGGGGCGCCGCGGCCCGATCGGCCACCCGCGCGCCGGGCCGGCCGCGCCGGCGGCCGCCGCCGCGGTGACGCCCTTTCCTGCGGCGAAGCGCTTTCTCCCGCAGGGGAAACCGCCGCGCCGCGGAACCCGCCCGGCGGGGCGGACGATCACCACCGCGACGCCGCAGGCTCCGGCCCCGCCGGAGCTGCCGAAATTCGTGCCAAGATCTCGCTCGAGCTGCCGAAAGATCGATCTCGACAGCGCTTCGGGCCGATGCTCTTTTTTTGTTAGTAGGCTAACGAAAAACGGGCCGGCCCGATGCCGCGAACGACCGTCAATGGCGAGGTGCACGAGCTGGCGTTGCCACGCGCGACGCCGCTCCTCTCGGTGCTGCGCAACGATCTCGGGCTCAACGGCCCGAAATTCGGCTGCGGGCTCGGCGAGTGCGGCTCCTGCACCGTGCTGGTCGACGGGGTGGCGGCGCGCGCCTGCGTGCTGACGCTCGCCGACGTCGAGAACCACAGCGTCGTGACGCTGGAAGGGCTCGGCACGCCGGAAAAGCCGCACCCGGTGCAGGCGGCGTTCATCGCCACCGCCGGCGCGCAGTGCGGCTACTGCCTCAACGGCATGATCATGACGACCGCGGCGCTGATCGCCGCCAACCCGAACCCGACCGAGGACGAGGTGCGCGAGACGCTGCGCTACAATCTGTGCCGCTGCGGCTCGCACGTGGAGATCCTGGCGGCGGTTCGCCTCGCGATCGAATGGAGCCACCGGTGAGCACGCCGTCGCCCGCTCTCCGATCCGATCTCCAGGCGCGCGGGCGCAGCCGCACCGACTATCTGACGAAACCCGGCACCTTGGCGATCGTGCGGCCGGCGGGCGGCGCCGATGTCGACGTCGCGGCGGCGGATCCCGAAACGCTCGAGCCGTTCGTGGTGGTCGAGGCGGACGGCACCGTCACCGCCTTCAACGGCCATGTCGATCTCGGCACCGGCATCCGCACCGCGCTCGCCCAGATCGTCGCCGAAGAGCTCGACCTCGGTTTTGCGCGCGTCGCGATGGTGCTGGGGGACACCGCACTGACGCCCGATCAGGGCCCGACGATCGCCAGCGAGACGATCCAGATCACCGCGCCTGCCTTGCGCAGCGCCGCCGCCCAGGCGCGGCACTTTCTGCTCGCCCGCGCGGCGGAGCGCCTCGGCGCCGACGTCTCGGAGCTTTGCGTCGACGACGGCGTGGTGTCGCGGCGGCCGGCCACGACGGGCGATTCAGCGGGGCAGGCGGGCGCGCAGAGTCGCGGCGACAATCGCTATCTCACTTACGGCGATCTGATCGGCGACGACGTGATCCGCCTCGCGCTCGCCGAGAACGTTCCGGTCAAGCCGGTCGAGCAGCACAGAATCGTCGGCCGCTCGCAGCCGCGCGTCGACCTGCCGCACAAGGCGACCGGCGGCCTCGTCTATGTTCACGACATGCGCGTGCCCGGCATGCTGCACGGCCGGGTGGTGCGCCCGCCTTATGCCGGGGTCGATGCCGGCGATTTCGTCGGCTCGAGCCTGATCGGCGTGAACGAACGCTCGATCGCCCACATTCCCGGCATCGTCGCGGTGGTGGTGCAGGGTGATTTCATCGGCATCGTCGCCGAGCGCGAGGAGCAGGCGGACGCTGCGCTGCGCGCGCTCGCCGTGAAATGGAAGCCGACGCCGACGCTGCCCGATCTGAGCGACCTCGCCTCGGCGATCACCAAAAACCCCTCGACGCCGCGCGTGCTGCTCGATCAGGGCGACGTCGATTCCGCGCTGGAAAACGTCGCGGTGCGGGCGCCGCGCACTTACACCTGGCCTTATCACATGCACGGCTCGATCGGGCCGTCCTGCGCGCTCGCCGACGTGTCGGACGGCCGCGTCACCGCGTGGTCGGGCACCCAGAACCCGATCCCCTTGCGCAACGATCTCGCAAGACTGCTCGACATGCCGGTGGAGGCGGTCGAGATCGTCCGCATGGAGGCGTCCGGCTGCTATGGCCGCAACTGCGCCGACGACGTGACCGCCGACGCCGCGCTGCTCTCCAAGGCGGTCGGGCGGCCGGTGCGGGTGCAGCTCACCCGTGATCAGGAGCATCTGTGGGAGCCCAAGGGCGCGGGCCAGGTGATGACCGTCGACGGCGGCCTCGACGCCGACGGTCGCATCGTCGCCTACGACTTCCAGACCCGCTATCCCTCGAACGTCTGCCACACGCTGCCGCTCTTGCTCACCGGCAAGGTGCCGCCGACGCCGGTGGTGGCGCAGATGGGCGACCGCACCGCGATCGGCCCGTACGACTACGAGAACAAGCGCGTCGTCTGTCACGACATGGCGCCGATCGTGCGAGCCTCGTGGCTGCGCGGCGTCTCGGCGCTGCCGAACAGCTTTGCGCACGAGTGCTGGATCGACGAGATGGCGGAGGAGGCCGGTGTCGACCCGGTCGAATACCGCCTGCGCTATCTGAAAGACTCGCGCGCGATCGACCTGGTGAACCAGCTCGCCGAGCGCGCCGAATGGGAGCCGCATGTCGGCCCGCGCAAGCGCGAGGACGAGGCGGGCATCTTGCGCGGACGCGGTTTTGCCTACGCGCTCTACGTTCATTCGAAGTTTCCGGGATACGGCTCGGCCTGGGCCGCCTGGGTCGCCGACGTCGCGGTGAACAAGCATACCGGCGAGGTGTCGCTGACAAAAGTCAGCGTCGGCCAGGACTCCGGCCTGATGATCAATCCCGACGGGGTGCGGCATCAGATCCAGGGCAACGTCATCCAGTCGACCAGCCGGGTGCTGAAGGAGGAGGTGACCTTCTCCGACATCGCGGTGGCGAGCCGCGAATGGGGCTCCTATCCGCTGCTGACCTTTCCCGAGCTGCCGCCGATCGACGTGATGATGGTGCCGCGGCCGAACGAGCCGCCGCTCGGGGTCGGTGAATCCGCCTCGGTGCCGAGCGCCGCGGCGATCGCCAACGCCATTTACGACGCCACCGGCGTGCGCTTCCGCGAGCCGCCCTTCACCCCAGATCGTGTTCTCGCCGCCCTGCGCGCCGCCGGTGTGTCGCCGCAGGCAGACGCGCCGGCTCTGGCGCCGCCGCCCGCCGTCACGACGACGAAATCGCGGAAAAAGGTGCTGATGCCGCTGATCGCGGCGGCGCTCGGTGCGATCGGCTCGCTCGGCGTGACCACGCTGCCATGGCGGAGCGCCATTCCGCCGATCGCGCCGCCCGACCCGAGCGTCTTCTCCGCAGCGACCATTGCTCGCGGGGAGCAGTTGGCAAAACTCGGCGCCTGCTTCGTCTGCCACACGGCGAAGGACGGCGCGCCGCTCGCCGGCGGGCTCGCCATCGACACGCCGTTCGGCACCATCTGGTCGACCAACATCACGCCCGATCCAGACACCGGGCTCGGCCGCTGGTCGTATCCGGCCTTCGTGCGGGCGATGCGCGAGGGGCTGCACCGCGACGGCCGCCACCTCTATCCGGCGTTTCCGTATACCTCGTATGCCAAGAGCTCGGATGCCGACCTGCAGGCGCTCTACGCCTTCCTGATGTCGGTGCCGCCGGTGCGCAACAGCGTGCCGGAGCCGGCCTTCGGCTTCCCCTTCAAGCTGCGGCCGCTGATGGCGGTGTGGAACACCATGTTCCACGACGCGACGCCGTTCGCGCCCGATCCGACGAAGAGCGAGACGTGGAACCGCGGCGCGTATCTCGCCGAAGGGCTCGGCCACTGCTCGGCCTGCCACACGCCGCGCAACGCGATGGGTGCCGAGGAGACCGGCGCCGCGCATTTTTCCGGCGGCGAGGCGGAGGGCTGGCATGCGCCTGCGCTCACGAGCAAGAACCCGGCGCCGCTCGCGTGGGACGAGACCGCGCTCTACGATTATCTCCGCACCGGCTGGTCGAGCGAGCACGGCGTCGCCGCCGGGCCGATGGCGCCGATCGTCGCCGAGCTGAAAGTTTTTCCGGACGCCGACATCCGCGCCATGGCGCACTACATCGCCTCCTACACGGACGCGCCGCCCCGCGAAACCATCGCGGCGCAGGCGAAAACGCTCGAGGAGAAGGCGGCCGCGCGGCTGCACATCACCACAGAGACCGCGGGTGGCCGTTTGTTCGCCGGCGCCTGCGCGGTCTGCCACGAGCAGGGGCGGGGACCGGCGCTGTTCGGCGTAAAACCGTCGCTCGCGCTCGCCACCGCCGTGCATGCCGAGACGCCCGACACGCTCCTGCGGGTGATGCTGGAAGGCATCTCGGTACCGGATCTCGACGCGCTCGGCGCCATGCCGTCCTTCCTGCACCATCTCGACGACGGCCAGCTCGCCGCGCTCGCCCGCTATGTCCGCGCCCGCTTCGCCCCCGACCTGCCGGCCTGGACCGGCCTGGAGGCGACCGCCGCAACAATCCGTGCCCATGCCGTGCCGCAGGGCCGCCCTGCGGAGGCGGTGACCGCTTCGACAGAACCTTGACATGGAACGGGTCTCGAGAGATCATTAGTACACTAACAAAGTCTGCGATCCGGCGAACGATCCTCCGGGCCTTTTCGACCGCTTCTCCGGCCCTTCCGATCGCGGTGCACGAGCAGACCCGGATCGCACGAGAGACGATGCAATGACGATGGAAGCCACCACTGTCGCCGACAAGGTGCGCTGCGACGCCTGCCCGGTCGCCTGCTGGATCCGCCCCGGCATGACGGGCGCCTGCGACCGCTATGCCAATCACCAGGGCGAGCTGATCCGGGTCGATCCGCACGTGATTCTCGAGCGCACGCTGGAGGAGGGCGGCCGCGTGGTGCCGTTCGACCTCAAGGAACGCGACTGGGACGGCACGCTGCTGCCCGAGCAGACGCACTTCGTCACCGCGATCGGCGCCGGCACCACCTATCCCGACTACAAGCCGGCGCCCTTCATCGTCTCCTCCGAGATCGACGGCGTCGACATGGTCACGGTGGTGACCGAGGGCATCTTCAGCTATTGCGGCGTGAAGGTGAAGATCGACACCGACCGCTTCCTCGGCCCCGAGCAGGCGACGGTGCGTGCGCAGGGCGAGGCGGTCGGCCACGTGACGACCGGCGAGTACGGCTCGCAGATGATCTCGCTCGGCGGCGTGCATCACCTCACCGGCGGCTCGAAGAAGGAAGGCCGCATCACCTGCGAGACCTTGCTCGATCTCTCCAACGGCAAGGCGGTGGAGCTGACGATCGACGACGGCGCCAGCGTGATCGTCGAGGCCGGCAAGCCGCCGATCATCAACGGTGCGCTCGAGGAGCGCATGCGGGTCGGCTGCGGCTCGGCCACCATCGGCATCTTCGCCAAGCAGTGGTACGGCAAGGTCGACGAGGTGGTGGTGGTCGACGACCACATCACCGGCGTTTTGTCGGAGCACCAGTCCGGCAAGCTGTTGGGCATGCAGCCCTCCGGCATCCGCATGAAGGGCCGGCGCTCGACGCCCGGCCGCTACTTTCAGGTCGCCGAGCCCGGCACCGGCTGGGGCGGCACCTCGATCACCGATCCGCTCGCCATTCTCGACACGTTCGACAAGGCGGTGGCAAAGCCCGGCGCCAGCCTGTTCATGGTCTCGACCACCGGCGAGCACGCGGCCTTCTTCCGGCTCGACGAAAATCTGGTGCCGCGCGAGGCGGAGATGCCGGCGGAGCTGCGGGCCTCCGCCGAGCTGATCAAGGAGAACTGCGAGCCGGCGCTGTGCACGGTGCTGTTCATCGCCGGGGCGGGCGGATCGCTGCGCGCGGGCGTGACGGAAAATCCGGTGCGGCTCACCCGCTCGGTCAAGGACACGCTGACCCGTGTCACCTGCGGCGGCGCGCCGACTTACGTGTGGCCGGGCGGCGGCATCACCTTCATGGTCGACGTGACGCGGCTGCCGAAGAACGCCTTCGGCTACGTGCCGACGCCCGCCATGGTGGCGCCGATCGAGTTCACGCTGAGGCTCTCGGACTATGCCGCGCTCGGCGGCCACATGGACCGGGTGCGCCCGCTCGCCACGCTCGACGAGAGCCGCGACCGCAAGCTGGTGCCGCAGATCGAGGGCAATGTCTGGCCGTTCGCACGCGACGGCGTGCGCTGGGAGCACGACTGAGGCGATGGGCTCGTCCGGACCAGGGAGGCGATTGCAGGCCGGGCTGCTGCCGGACGGCCGTCGCCTGCATCTCCAGGACGGGCCGATCGACCTGATCGTCGAGGCGTTCGGTGATCGCGACGCGGTGGAGGCGGCGTACCGCGCCGCCGTCGCCCGTTTGGACGGCTTGCTCGACGAATTGTGCGGTGAGCTGACGGCACTGCGCGCACCCGTCTCGCCGATGGCGCCGGGCGTTTCCGGGCCGGTCGCGAAGCGGATGGCGGCGGCGGTCGCACCATATGGCGAAACGGTCTTCATCACGCCGATGGCGGCGGTCGCCGGCAGCGTCGCCGACGAGATTCTCTGCGCGATGCGCGAGGCGGCCGGCGATCGGCTGGTGCGCGCCTATGTCAACAATGGCGGCGACATCGCGCTTCATCTTTCGCCCGGCACGCGCTTCACCACGGGGCTGGTCGATCGCCCGGACCGGCCGAGCCTGTTTGCCACTGCGGACATCACGGCGGAGGACGGCGTCGGCGGCATCGCGACCTCGGGGGCGCGCGGCCGCAGCTTCTCGCTCGGCATTGCGGACGCGGTGACCATCCTCGCGAAAACCGCGGCGGAGGCCGACGCGGCGGCGACGGTGGTCGCCAATGCGGTCGATCTCGAGCACCCGGGCATCGTCCGCGTGCCGGCCCGTGAGCTCGCGCCCGACAGCGATCTAGGCGACCGTCTCGTCACGACGAATGTTCCCGCGCTGACGGCGGCCGAGATCGAGCTTGCGCTCGATCACGGCGAAAACGTCGCCGGGCGGCTGGTGCGTGACGGCCGGATTTCTGCTGCCGCGCTGCATCTGCAAGGCGTCACCCGCATCGTCGGCCGGTCCGGCGGCGCGGTCGGGATGCCATCGCTCGCGGCGCATGGCGGCGCTAGGGACGCCTTCTTTCGATGACGGCAAAAATTGGTTTTCGCCGACCTCGCCCCGCACTCCGCTCGTTCCCGCGCAAGCGGGAATCCAGTCGGCCGTTCCGTGGGGCTCCAGGTCCCCGCTTTCGCGGGGACGAGCGGGAGCACGTTGCGGCCCGATCCTGCCGAAAACTGCGTGAATCACTTTCGTTCGATCTCTCGAAAATCCAGCAAGGCTCTCGCCCATGCCGCAAGTTCAAGTTCGCAAGCGTCTCGTCCTCGTCGAGGAGATTTTTCACGAGGGCGGTCCGGTCGCAGCCACCCCGCTGAAGCGGGGCGTCGCGCTCGCGGTGATCGAGAATCCCTTTGCATGGTCCTATGTGGAGGACATCGCGCCCTTCATGAAGGATCTCGAGCCGCTCGGCCTCGAGCTGGCGAAGGCGCTGGTGGCGGCGCTGGGCGGCGTGGAAAAAATCGAGGGCTACGGCAAGGGCGCGATCGTCGGCACCGCCGGTGAGATCGAGCACGGTGCGCTGTGGCACGTGCCGGGCGGCTATGCGATGCGTGAGATTCTCGGCGACGCCAAGGCGATCGTGCCGTCGACAAAAAAGGTCGGCGCACCCGGCACGAGGCTCGACGTGCCGATCACCCACATCAATGCGTCGTACGTGCGAAGCCACTTCGACGCGCTCGAGGTCGGCCTTCCCGACGGCCCGCGGGCCGACGAGATCGTCCTCGCGCTCGTGATGACCACCGGCGGACGCATCCATGCGCGCGTCGGCGGATTGAAGGCCAGTGAGATCAGCAAAGGGGATGGGCTGCGATGACCCCGAAGATTCGCAAGATCGTGACCGTGGTCGACGAGACCCTGACGGAGATGGGCCAGAAGGTCGACCCACCGGTGAAGCGCGCCGCTGCGATCGCGGTGATCGAGAACCCGTTCGCCGGGCAGTATGTCGAGGACTTGTCGCCGCTGATCGACATGAGCGTCGAGCTCGGCCAGATCCTGAGCGAGAAGGCGGTGGCGGCGCTCGGCGTGCCGGCCGACAGATGCGAGAGCTACGGCAAGGCGGCGCTGGTCGGCGAGAACGGCGAGATGGAGCACGCCGCGGCACTCCTGCATCCGAAGATGGGCGCGCCGATCCGCAAGACGCTGATCAAGGGCGCGGCGCTGATCCCGTCGTCGAAGAAGCGCGGCGGTCCGGGCGCCGAGCTGGACATTCCGCTCGGCCACAAGGACGCGGCCTTCGTGCGCAGTCATTTCGACGGCATGCAGGTGTCGATCGTCGACGCGCCACGCGCGAACGAGATCATGGTGGCGGTGGCGATCACCACCGGCGGGCGGCCGCTGCCGCGCGTCGGCGGGCTGACCACGGATCAGATCAAGGGCGAGGACGGCCTGCGCTGATCATGCTCGGCGCACCACCGACATCGGTTGTCGCCACGGCGGCCGGGTATGCCCCGGCCGTCGCCGTCTCCGGCGCGCCGGTGCCGGAACGCCATTGTCGGCGGCACCGTGCGGCGGTGCCGGTTCCCCTGCGCGCCGATGGCGCGTCGTTCCCCGAACATCCCCTCGACCACGGTCCTCGGCAAGCCGATAATCGTCTTGCGCCGACGCCGGGTTCGGCTCGGAGGCTTTTGCAATGACCATCGAGACTGCCCGGAAAACATCGCTGCCCGCCGCCGACTACGTGCTCGACGCGCAGGTCGGCTTCATGCTGCGCCAGGTCAACCAGCGTCACACCGCGATCTTTGCGGCGCGCATCGGTTGCGACCTCACCGCGATGCAATGGGCCGCGCTGTCGAAGCTCGCCGAGATCGGCGCGACCTCGCAGAATCAGCTCGGCCGGGCGACCGCGATGGACGTCGCCACCATCAAGGGTGTGGTCGACCGGCTCACCAAGCGCGGCCTCACCGCGATCGCCGCCGATCCCGACGACGCCCGCCGCCGGGTGGTCGACCTCACCGCAGAGGGCAGGGCGCTGGTCGCCACCCATGCCGAGGTCGCGCACACCATCACCGACGAGACGCTCGCGCCGCTCTCGGCCAAGGAGCGCAAGGTGTTTTTGGAGCTGCTCGCAAAGCTGCGGTGAGGCGGCTCCTGCGAGATTCGGGTGATCCGCTCACGTCCGTCGTTCCGGGACGCGCCGAAGGCGCGGGCCCGGAACCCATATCCCCTGTCCGTGAGTATGGATTCCGGGCTCGCGGGCCTGCAGCCCGCGCCCCGGAACGACCGAGAACCGATACCGACGGCGACGGAGTTCGACCTCGCCGTCGGTCCCGGCCCTTCGGCTTCAGTGCCCCACCACCGACGGCAGCTTGGTCGCCGGCGGGGTGTTGCGGCTGCGGGCGGTGCGCACCTGGCCGTCGATGATCGTCATGCCGATGCCGGGCAGGTCGCCGAGCGCGATCGACTCGAGGAAGTGCTTGCCGGCCGAGTGCTGCGCCTTGTCCATGATCACGAAGTCCGCCGCGCGGCCGATCTCGACGATGCCGCAGTCGAGCGCACGCATGCGGGCCGTGTTGCCGGTGGCGAAGCAGAAGGCGATCTCCGGCGCCACCTCGCCGAGCGAGGCGAGCATCGCCACCATCCGCACGATGCCGAGCGGCTGCACGCCGGAGCCGGCCGGGCCGTCGGTGCCGAGGATCACCCGCTCGAGCTGATTCAGCTCGCGGGCGGTGCGCAGCGTGTAGAGCGCGGCGCGCTCGTTGCCGTTGTGGACCAGCTCGAGGCCGCGCCGGCAGCTCTCGCAGATGCAGCGGATCTCGCCGTCCGGCAGCGCGGTGTGGCCGCCATTGATGTGGCCGACCACGTCGGTGTCGGCCTCGAGCACCATGTCGGCGCCGATCAGGCCGGAGCCCGGGATCGACGGGCCGCCGGTGTGGATGGTCGACTGGATGCCGTATTTGCGCGCCCAGCTCACCATCTGCTTGGCGTTGGCGCCGTCCTTGACGCCGCCGAGGCCGACCTCGCCCAACAGCTTCACGCCGGCGGCGGCGAGCTCCTTGAAATCCTCCTCCACCATGCCGTGCTCGAGCACGGGGGCACCCGCATGCAGCTTGACGCCGGCGACGCGGAACGCGTCGAAGCAGCGCTGCGCGGTGATCGCCATCGCCTTCAGGCCGACGATGTCGCGCGGGCGGCCGGGCGTGTGCACCTCGCCGGCCGAGATCATCGTGGTGACGCCGCCGTGCAGGCTCGACTCGATCCAGTTGAGCTGGCTCTGGCGCGGCGTCCAGTCGCCGGCGACCGGGTGGACGTGACTGTCGATCAGGCCGGGCGCGACCACCGTGCCGTTGGCGTCCACCACCGTGCTGGCGCCCTCGACGTCGACGTCCTTCAGCTTGCCGATCGCGGTGATCCGGCCGTTCTCGGCGACGATCGTGTCGGCGTCGAGCACCGGGTTCTCGAGCGCCCCCGACAGCAGAAGGCCGATATTGCGGATCACCAGTTTGGTCGGGCCGGTCGCGGCCGGCGCATCGTGAGCCATCTCTTCTCTCCTCGTGCTCAGCGGGGTCCGCGCGGCGATGCCTCGACGGTCCGTTCGATGGTCGAGCGGGCATTGACAAGGCCGCCCGGGCTCCGCATATTTGTTAGTACACTAACGAAAAGACCCCCACAAGCCGCTCGTCGCGGCAGCGAAGGCCCACCCCCATGAAGATGTTCTTCGAAGAGCAGGTCACCGAGGTCCATCACTGGACGGACACGCTGTTCAGCTTCTCCACCACCCGCGATCCCGGCTGCCGCTTCAAGAACGGCCAGTTCGTGATGGTCGGCCTGCCGGTGAACGAGCGGCCGCTTCTGCGCGCCTACTCGATCGCCTCGCCGAACTGGGCCGATTCGCTCGACTTCTTCTCGATCAAGGTGCCGAACGGCCCGCTCACCTCGCGCCTCCAGCATCTGAAGGAGGGCGACACGGTGATGGTCGGCCGCAAGCCGACCGGCACGCTGGTGCTCGACAATCTGCGCGACGGCGAGAACCTCTATCTGCTCGCCACCGGCACCGGGCTCGCGCCCTTCCTCGCCACCATCCGCGACCCCGAGGTCTACGAGCGGTTCGACAAGGTCGTGCTGGTTCACGGCGTGCGGCACGTCGCCGAGCTCGCCTATCGTGATCTGATCGAGAATCAGCTCCCGCAGGACGAATTGTTGGGCGAGATGATCGCGCCGAAGCTCGTCTACTACCCGACCGTGACGCGCGAGGCGTTCCATCATCAGGGCCGTATCTCCACGCTGATCGAGAGCGGCAAGCTGTTCGACGACATCGGCCTGCCGCGCTTCGACATGAACCGCGACCGGGTGATGCTGTGCGGCAATCCCGGCATGCTGGCCGACGTGCCGCCGATGCTGGAGCGTCTCGGCTTCCTCGAGGGCAACACCGGCGAGCCCGGCGACTACGTGATCGAGAAGGCGTTTGCGGAGAAGTGAGGCGACGCTTTCCATGCGTGTCGTCCAACAGGCGTGTCACACCGGGGCTCGTCCCCGCGTCCCGACCCTCCCCACCAGGGGAGGGAGGACGAGATCGGCCGGCGCGAGCCGGGTCGCAGCGAGGCTGCGCCCGGTCCGCATCAGCCGACGATGGCGGCCGTCACCGCGTGTCGACGGTCCGTATCGATCCCTTGTGCGTCCATTGCGCTGTTCAGCAGGTGCAGATCACACCCGTGATCGCGCATCCAGCGGACGATGACGTCCGCGCGATCGTTGCGGCCGCGGCGCAGCTCGGTCGCGAGCCGTAGCTCGATGGCCACCACCGGGACGCGCTCGTTGCCGACCGCGATCTCCGAAAAATGGGTCCATGGGCCACTGCCGATGGTCTCGAGATACGGCGAGTCCGACGGCCACTCGACGGTGCTGGCCTCGACCTCGACGCCGTCCACATCGAAGGCCGCGTAATACTGCCCGGCGGACTCCATCCAGGTCGGAGGCGTCAGGCATCGATGGGAGGCGAGCGCGCGCGCGAAAGTGTCGACGTGGCTGCGCTCGGTCACCAGCAGATCCACGTCGCCCGGCACCAGCGGCACGCCACGCAGCAGGCCGGCTGCGGTGCCGATCAGGCGATAGCGGAACGGCCCCTCGTTCTCCAAAAGATCGAGCACCTTCGCGAGCACGTCGCGCAGGAGATCCATCGTCGGCGTCATGAAACCGACTTCCCTTTCGCGGCCCCGAGACAGTGCCGCAGCCGCGGCGATCGCGACCGGAACGGTGTCGCCGCCTCACACGGCGAGATACGCATCGCGCACGTCCGGTCGTGCCTCGAGCTCCGCCAGCGTGCCGGTGAACTGCACGCGGCCCTTCTCGATGATCACCGCGCGATCCGAGATCAGGCGGGCGAAGTGGAGGTTCTGCTCGGAGAGCAGGATGGACAAGCCCTCGCGCTTCATCGCCAGGATGGCGCCGGCCATCTGCTCGACGATTTTTGGCGCGAGGCCCTCGGAGGGCTCGTCGAGCAGCACGAGCGAGGGATTGCCCATCAGCGTGCGGGCGATCGTCAGCATCTGCTGCTCGCCGCCGGACATCCGGCCGCCGGGGCGCTTGCGCATGTCGGCGAGGTTCGGAAACAGCTCGTAGAGCCGCTCGGGCTCCCAGGTCGGCGCGCCCTCGCGCGGCGCCTGGCGGCCGACCAGGAGATTTTCCTCCACCGTGAGGTCGGTGAAGATGCGGCGGTTCTCCGGGACGAAGCCGAGGCCGCGGCGGGCGATCTCGTAGGTCGGCAGTGCGGTGATCTCGTCCGCATCGAACCACACCGTGCCGGTGCGGCGCGCGACCATGCCCATGATCGACAGGAAGGTGGTCGACTTGCCGGCGCCGTTGCGGCCGAGCAGGGCGACGACCTCGCCCGAATGCACGGTGAAGTCGACGTCGAACAGGATGTGGGCGGCGCCGTAGAAGGCGTTGAGCTTGACGACGTCGAGCTGCGAGGTGGCGGGCGGCGCCACGGCGGCGAGAGCGGGGGCGGCCATCAGTGGGCCTCCTGAGCGGTCGAGCCCGATGCGGGCGCATCCTGGTGGCGGGAATCGTAGACGAGGCCTTCGCCGAGATAGATCGCCTGCACCTGCGGGTCGCGCCGCACTTCTGTCGGCGGCCCCTCGGCGATCAGCACGCCGCGCGAGAGCACCATCATGCGGTCGGCATGCTCGAACACCACGTCCATGTCGTGCTCGGTGAAAAGCACACCGATGCCCTCGCGGCGGGCGATCTCGGCGGTGAGCCGCATCAGCTCGATGCGCTCCTTCGGCGCCATGCCGGCGGTCGGCTCGTCCATCAAGAGGAGCTTCGGCTCGTTGGCGAGCGCGATCGCCAGCTCGAGCCGCTTGAGATCGCCATAAGCGAGCTCGGCGGCGGCGCGATCGGCGTGGATCTCCATGCCGACCAGCGCGAGCAGGCGATCGGCCTCGGCGATGTCGGCGGCGCCGCCATAACCCCAGAAGCGGCGCAGCGCCTTGGTGTGCGAGAGGAGCGCGACCTGCACGTTCTCGCGCACCGTCATCGAGCCGAAGGTGGCGGTGATCTGAAAGGTGCGGCCGACGCCCTTGCGCCACACCGCGCGCGGCGGCAGGCCGAGCGTCGGGTCACCGTCGATGCGGATGGCGCCGGAGTCCGGCCGGATCTGGCCGTTGAGCATGTTGAAGCAGGTGCTTTTTCCCGCGCCGTTCGGGCCGATCAGGGCCAGAATCTCGCCGCGGTCGAGGCCGAACGAGACGCCCTTCACCGCCTGCACGCCGGCATAGGATTTCGAGAGATTCTCCACCTCGAGAAGCCGGGTCATCGGTCGATCTCCTGATGCGACGCGTTCCGATGCGCCACGTTCCGGTGCGACGTGTCTGTTGCGGCCGCATCGGTGAGCGTTCCGGTCGCGGTGCCGACCACGCCGCCGAGCACGGTGGCGGCGACCGCCGCCGTCGCCACGCCGCCGGCGAGCTTCCGCGCCCGCCGTGCGTCGAATTTCGCCCGCCAGTCGGCCAGCGTGCCGACGATGCCCTTGGGGAAGGCGACCACCATGGCGATGATGGCGAGGCCGAGCACGAGCTTGGAATAATCGGTCTGGCTGATCAACCAGATCGACAGCGCCTTGAAGACGATCGCGCCGACGATCGGGCCGAGCACCGTCTCGATGCCGCCGAGCAGCACCATCACCAGGCCGTCGATCGATACCGAGATCGACATGAAGTCGGGAAACACGCTGCCCTTGAGGAAGGCGAACAGCGCGCCGCCGAGCCCAGCGACCGCGCCCGCCACCACGAAGGCGACCCACTGCGTGCGCTTGCGGTCGATGCCGATCGATTCCGAGCGCAGCTCGGAGTCGCGGGTGGCGCGGAGCGCAAAGCCGAACGGCGAGAAGATCACCATCTGCAGAAGCGCCAGCGCCGGCACCGCGAAGGCGAGCGTCATCCAGAAGAAGCCGGACGGCGAGGAGGCGAAGGCGTCCGGCCAGATGCCGAGAATGCCGTTGTCGCCGCCGGTCACGTCGACCCACTGGAAGGCGATCGACCAGACGATCTGCGCGAAGGCGAGGGTGAGCATCGCGAAATAGACGCCCGACAGCGACACCGCGAACCAGCCGACGATCGCCGCGCCGAACGCGGCGAGCACCGGGCCGGCGAGGATCGCCACCACCATCGGCATGCCGAAGGCGGTGGCGGCGAACGCCGCACCATAGGCGCCGAGGCCGAAATAGGCGGCGTGGCCGAAAGAGGCGAGGCCGCCGACCGTCATCAGGAGATGCAGGCTCGCGGCGAACAGCGTGAAGATCAGGATCTCCGAGCCGATCGTCAGCGCGTAGTTGCCGAGCACGAACGGCAGCAGCGCGATCACCAGAACGACGCCGCCGGCGATCGTCAGCTCGGTGCGGTTCAGCGGGCGCCACGGGCGCACCGTGTTGCCGACGGCGGTCGCCTGCGGCGGCTGCGGCTTGCCGAAGAAGCCCCACGGCCGCACCACCAGCACCACCGCCATCACCAGAAAGACCAGCACCAGCGAGATCTTCGGAAACACCAGGATGCCGAAGGCGTTCAGCTCGGACACCAGGATCGCCGCGAGGAAGGCGCCGGTGGTCGAGCCGAGCCCGCCGATCACCACCACCACGAAGGCCTCGACGATGATCGAGAGGTCCATCGAGTGGTTGACGGCGTCACGCGGGATCTGCAGCGCGCCGCCGATCGCGGCGAGGAAGACGCCGAGCGCGAACACGCCGGTAAAGAGCCATTTCTGATTGATGCCGAGCGCCGCCACCATGCCGCGATCGTGGGTCGCCGCCCGCACCAGCACGCCCCAGCGGGTGCGGTGAAACAGGAGCCAGAGCGCGACCAGCACGATCGGGCCGAGCGCGATCAGGAACAGGTCGTAGGTCGGGATGTACTTGCCGAACATCACCACCGCGCCGCTCATGCCGGGCGCGCGGGGACCGACCAGATCCTCCGGGCCCCAGATCAGCAGCACCAGATCCTCGACCATCAGCGTGACGCCGAAGGTGGCGAGCAGCTGAAACAGCTCGGGCGCGTGATAGATGCGGCGCAGCAGCACCATCTCGAGCAGGCAGCCGAGGGCGGCGACGATCACCGCGGCGGCGAGGAGCGCGAACCAGAAGCCGATCGCGCCGGAGAGCTGCTCGGTCAGCGTGTAGGCCACGTAGGCGCCGAGCATGTAGAAGGCGCCGTGCGCGAAGTTCACGATCCTCGTGACGCCGAAGATGATGGAGAGGCCGGAGGCGACGAGGAACAGCGAGGCTGCGCTCGCCAGGCCGGTCATGAATTGAACGAAGACGAGTTGCATCGGCGTCACGATCGATTGGGGGCCGAGGAATATCGGCATTGCCGGCGAAGGGGGTGCGACCGGCCGCCTGTGTCGTGGGTCCCGCGAGGGGTGGTCGGATCGCGAGGCGGTCCGGGAGCGAACGACAGGAGGGTCGACCGGTCCGTCCCGAAGCGCCTCGCGCGCCGGTCCCCCCCTCGCGGGGAGGACCGAGTGGAGCCCGCTCAGTTCTGCGGACGCATCGTCTTCACCTCGGCGTCGCTCGGCAGGTAGTTGGCGCCGTCGCGATAGGAGGTGTCGACCATCACGCCCTTGCCGTCCTTGACGGCGGTCTTGCCGACGAAGGCGCCGAGGGTCGACTGGTGGTCGATCTCGCGGAAGGTGATCGGGCCGAACACGGTGTCGACCTTCAACCCTTCTGCCGCTTCGATCAGGCTGTCGGCGTCGGTCTTCTCGCTCTTCTTCAAGACCGCGGCGACCGAGTACATCAGCGTGTAGCCGACCACCGAGCCGAGGCGCGGATAATCGTCGTACTTCGCCTGATAGGCCTTCAGGAACTTGGCGTGCGCCGGGGTGTCGAGCGAGTACCAGGGATAGCCGGTGGTGAGCCAGCCTTCCGGGGTCTCGGACTTCAGCGGATCGAGATATTCGGGCTCGCCGGTGAGGAAGCTCACCACGGTCTTGCCCTTGAACAGGCCGCGGGTGTTGCCCTCGCGCACGAGCTTCACGAGGTCGGGGCCGAACTCGACATTGACGATGGCGTCGGGGTTGGTGGCGGCGATCGCCTCGACCACCGCGCCGGCGTCGATCTTGCCCATCGGCGGCCACTGCTCGCCGACCCACTCGATGTCCGGGCGCTTCTTGGAGAGCAGCTCCTTGAACACCGCGATGGCCGACTGGCCGTACTCGTAGTTCGGCGCGATGGTCGCCCAGCGCTTGGCCGGCAGTTTTGCGGCTTCCTCCGCCAGCATCGCCGCCTGCATGTAGTTGGAGGGCCGCAGGCGGAAGGTGTAGCGGTTGCCCTTGGCCCACACCATCGCGTCGGTGAGCGGCTCGCCGGCGAGATAGAACACCTTCTTCTGCGCGGCGAAGTCCGACAGCGCGAGGCCGATGTGCGAGAAGAACGCGCCGGTGAGCATCACCACGCCTTCACGCGACACCAGCTCGTTGGCGGCGGTCACCGCCTCGCCCGGCTTGCCGGCGTCGTCCTTGGAGATCACCACCAGCTTGTTGCCGTTGATGCCGCCATTGGCGTTGATCTCCTCCACCGCGAGCTGCCAGCCCTTGCGGTACGGCTCGGTGAAGGCGGGCAGGCCCGAATAGCTGTTGATCTCGCCGATCTTGATGTCCGCCGCCCGCAGCGCGTTCGGCGCGGCGAGCGTCAGCACGGCAGCCGCCAGGCAAGTTCGCGTCAGGATTTTCGACAAGGCTCGCATTCCTTCTTCAACGCCACCCGCCGTGGATTCCGGTCGGGTCGGTCGGCACTGGGCTCGGGAACCGTGCGGCCGCGACGCGAATTTTTTCGACGTTCGCGGTCGTCCAATTTTCATTTGCACACTAACGGTATCAACTCGCCGTTGGGGTGCAAGAACGAAACGGAGGCAAGCGGGAAGGCAAACTGCCGATTGTTTGGCCGGATGGCCCGAACCGCGGGGTGCCCGAGGGCGGCGGCAGCGCTGCCGTCGCCATCGGCGGGCCGATGCCAGATCGATGCCAGCCCGGCGCGGCGGAGGGCCGGGTTCCGTCAGGGCGTTGGCGGATCGAAGGATTCCAAAAAGCCGACGCCCGCCGCGGGGAGGCGGCGGGCGTCGAGGAGGGGCAGGGGCGGGTGCGGCGCGTGCTGCTCAGGGAGCGGACAGGGGTGCTCGTCTGCCTAATAATAGGACAGCTGCGCAGCCGGCATGCCGCCGCTGCGCCGATCGCTCAGGCACGCGGCTGCATGCTGCCGTCGAGATCGGCGTCTCCGGTGGTGGCCGACAACAGGAGGCCGGCGACGATCACCGCGGCCGAGGCCGCGAGCCCGGTGAACAGTGGATTGACCGGCAGCGGCAGCGCCAGCCGGCAACCGACCGCCACCGCGATGCTCGCCGCCATCGAGAACACCGCCCAGCTCGGGGCGAGGTGGCGCGGCCAGAAGATCGCCAGCGTCAGCGGCAGGAACACCGCAGCGCCCCGCAGCGCCATCGACATGTAGTTCCAGTCGAGCACGTAGGAATCGAGCGCCGACAGCGCGATCGCCATTGCGAGGCACGTCACCGCGAGCACGCTCGCCCGGTTGAGCCACAGAATGTGGCGGTCGTCGCGGAGGCCGAACACGCCGCGGCCGATGTCGTTCGCCACCATCGTGCCGATGCCGAGCGCGAGCCCGGCGATCGAGCCGACCACGGAGAGGAGAATGCCGGCGAGCCCGATGCCGCCGACCCATTCGGGGGTGTAGCGGACCAGATAGACCGGCAGCGCCAGCACCGGCGACAGCTCCGGATGGGCGGCGTGCATGTACATGCCGATGGCGATCGAGGGCAGGCCGACCGGAATGGTGATCAGCGCCGCGAGCGAGGTGCCGACCGCCGCCACCTTGCGGTCGGAGGCCGAGTAGATCGCCTGCACATAGGTCTGGGTGCAGATCACGCCGACGATCAGCGCGCCGAGATTGCCGAGGCTTTCGCCCACCCCGCGGCCCCACAGGCTGAACCACGGGAAGGCCGGGAAGGTCGCCTCGAAGTCGGGCATCGCGCGCAGCGACAGCACCGCGCCGACGCCGGCGACGCACAGCGCCAGCGCCAACGTCACCATCTTGAGGATGCCCGAGACGCCGGCGCCCCGCATGCCGCCGAACACCACATAGGCCGCCACCAGCACGACGATGATCGCGGCTGCCGCCAGCGGCGGCACGCCGAACATGGTGCCGATCAAATGGATGCCGGCGAGCGCGCTCGCCACCGCGCTGAACAGGATGCCGAGCGAGGAGACCAGGCTGGTGAGCGGCCCGGCGCCGCGGCCGTAATGCAGCGTCAGATATTGCGGGATCGTCTCGAGCCCGCTGCTGCGCAGGGGGTTCGCGTAGAACACCGCCATGATGGTGAGCGCGATGCCGCTGCCGAGCGTGAACCACCAGGCCGACAGGCCGAGGGCGGCGGCCATCTGCGCGGTGCCGACGGTGGCGGCGCCGCCGACGATGGTGCCGGAGATGCTGCCGGCGATCAGCACGGCGCCGGCCGAACGGCCGTTCAGGCTGTAGCCTTCGGCGGACTTCACGTTGCCGGCGGAGCGGGTGCCGATGAACAAAATGAGGGCGACGGTGAGGATCAGGCTCGAGGCCTGCACGAGAGTGAGGGAGATCATGTTTCTTCTTGGTTCTGGCGTGTTTTGGCGATTTTGCGGCGCAACATGCCAGGGCGATATAATCCGGTCCAGTGTCGAGAGCGCAATGTTTGATCTCGGATATGGATTAAAGTAACGTCGCGGAAGGGACACGTCGATTTCGTCCCGAGGGGCCGCGAAGCGGTCGTCTCGAACAATGAGACCCGAGCCTCGTCGTCGTCCGTGCCCTCGTCCTTCGAGACGCACTCCTGCGGAGTGCTCCTCTGGACGAGGTCGAGCTCTGTCACTTTCGGCACCGGAAGGCAGGGCCGGGCGCCGGGGGGACGCCAGGGAGGTCGAGAGGAACACATGGACGTCCGGCAGATGCGCTGCTTCGTCGAGGTCGCCGAGCGGCTGCATTTCGGCCGGGCGGCGGAGGCGCTCGGCATCGCCCAGTCGGCGCTGTCGCGGCAGATCCAGCTGCTCGAGGCCTCGCTCGGCGTGCGGCTGCTGGAGCGCAACAAGCGCGCGCCGATGCGGCTCACCGATGCCGGCGGGCTGTTTCTCGCCGAGGCGCGGGCGGCGCTCGCTCAGTTCGAGCGGGCCGAGGCGGTCGCCCGGAAGGCGGGGCGCGGCCAGCTCGGCCGGCTCGAGATCGGCTACGTGGCCTCGGCGACCTTTTCCGGCCTGCTGCCGTCGGTGGTCTCGGCGTTTCACCGCGACTGCCCGGCGGTGGCGATCGGCCTCGTCGAGATGGACACCGCCCACCAGGTCGAGGCGCTCGAAGACGGGCGGATCGATGTCGGCTTCATCCGGCCGCGGCCGGACTATCCGCCGGGCATCGTCGCGCTGCCGCAGCTGCGCGAGCCGATCCTGGTGGCGCTGCGGGCCGACCACCCGCTCGCCGCGGCGGGCGGGCCGATCCCGGCAAAGGCGCTCGCCGACGAGGATTTCGTGGTGCCGCAGGCGCACGAGCGGGCGGGCTTCGGCGAGCTGACCCTGGCGATCGGCCGGCAGGGCGGGTTCGTGCCGCGGCTCACCCACCACGTGCGCGACTTCATCACCGTGCTGAACTTCGTCGCGGTCGGCTTCGGGGTGGCGGCGGTGCCGGCCTCGCTCGAGCGGGTGCGGCTTCCCGACATCGTCTACCGGCCGCTCGCCGATCCGGTGCCGCATGCCGAGCTGGTGGCGGCGTTCCGCCGGAGCGGCAATGCGCCGGTGGTGCAAACCTTCGTCGCACTGCTGCGCCGGCAGGCGCGCGCCGGCGCGGCGCGCGACTTTTCTGCCGCTTCGTCCGGCACGCCGCCGGCGCGATGAAACGCGCGGCACTTTCTATGCACAGTGCCCGCGCGAGCGTGCTTGTGGAGACGGTCGGGATCGGCTGCTATGGCGGCTCGGTGGCGGCGGTGCTTCGGGCCTTGTCCGCGCGTGCCGGGTAGCGAGGTTCTTTCGACGTGTACGCCTCTCCCAAATTCCTGCCGGCCGGCGACACCGCGCTGGTGATCGAGTTCGGCGACACGGTCGACCGCCATCTCAGCGCGCTGGTGCTGGCGCTCGCCGAGCGGCTCGAGGCGACCGGTCTGCCGGGGGTGATCGAGCAGGTGCCGACCTTCCGCTCGCTGATGGTGCATTTCGAGCCGCTGGTGCTCGACGCCGCGGTGCTCGAAAAAACCCTCTCCGATCTCGTGGCGGATCTGTTGGCGGCGGAGCGGACGGGCGCAATCGCATCGTCCGGCAAGACGTTCCGGCTGCCCGCCTGCTACGACCCGGCCCTCGCCCCCGACCTCGACACGGTCGCCGCGCGCACCGGCCTGACGCCCGAGGGCGTCGTCGAGTGCCACAGCGCCGAGATTTATCACGTCTACATGCTCGGCTACCTGCCGGGCTTTCCCTATATGGGCGACGTGCCGGACGCCCTGAAGGTGCCAAAACTCGACAGCCCGCGGGTGAAGGTGCCGGTCGGCGGCATCGCGCTCGCCGGCGCGCTCACCGCGGTCTATCCGGTGGAGAGCCCGGGCGGCTGGAATCTGATCGGCCGCTCGCCGGTGGCGATCTGGGATCTGCGGCGTGATCCTCCGGCGCTTTTTGCACCAGGTGATAAGGTTCGCTTCGAACCGGTGTCGCTCGACACCTATCACGCGCTCGCGCGCCGCGCCGCCGAGGGCCCGCTGGTGCTCGCGCCCGAGCCCGCGCGCGAGGGAGACGGCGCATGAGGTCCCCTCGTTCACATGCGATGGCCATACGCGGCGGCCCCGGCCGGGCCAAAAGCGCAATCGTCGTGCTTGACCGCGCTGCACGGCTTGGGCACAGATCGAGCTCACACGAAATACCACTCGCAGGAGAGTGGCGACCGTCCGATGATTGCCGCGTCCCATGGTGAATAGAACACGGAAGCTGCCGAGCCAGGACGCAGACAGTCGCGTTCCCCGCTATCTCCAGGTCGCCGCGGTGCTGCGCCGCCGGCTGCGCGACGGCGTGTGGGCGCTCGGCGAGCGCATCTCCACGCTCGAGGAGCTGGAGCGCGAGTTCGGCGTTGCCCGGGTGACGGTGCGGCAGGCGATCGACCTCCTGCAGAACGAGGGCCTGGTGCGCTCCCACCAGGGGCGCGGGACGTTCGTGACGAAGTCGGTCGACCATCGGCGCTGGCTGCAGCTCGCGACCGACTGGGAAAGCCTCGTCTCGATGATCCGGGACAATGTCGCCCACAAGCTGCCGGCCTATCCCTCCGCCGCGCCGCGGCTCGAGGAGGGGGAGGGCACGCCGGCCTCCTCCTATGTCTATCTGCGCAGCCTGCAGACCCGCGGCAGCGAGCCGTTCGGCTATGCCCGCGTCCATCTCGCGCGCCACATCTACACGATGTCGCCAAAGGTGTTCTCCTCGCGCGCGGCGCTGGTGGTTCTCGCCGAGATGAAGGACCTTGCGATCTCGCGCGCGCATCAGACGTTCACCATCGGCACCGCCGACATCGAGACCGCGAAGCTGCTCGAGATGAGCCTGAACGCGCCGACCGCCGAGGCACGCTGCGTCGTCACCGACGAGGAGGGCGTGGTGATCTATGTGGGCGAGATCACCTATCGCGGCGATCTCGTGCGCATCAATATCGAGCTGCGGGGGTGAGACCCGCTCGCGGCCGAGGGGCCTTTCGAGCGGTCTCCGAAAGCCGTTCGACGCGTTGGTGTCGACGAGAATCAGCCCGGAAACCGGTCGGGGCCGGGCACGCGTGCGCCGTCCCGTGTCTCGGCTCGCGGGGGCAGGGCGTCGTCGTCGGCGGCGCGCGGCGAGGCGGTGAAAGCGCCGGCGGGGCCGTCGCGCCAGGCGAGCCAGCTCGCATAGTGGTCCGGATCGTCGAGATCGAAGGCGAGCCGCGGATCGAGGATCGTCTCCACCGTCAGCCCGAGCGTTTTTGCCGTCTTGCGGTGGGTGGAGAAGCTGCCCGGCCCGTAGGCGAACGGCAGCCGGTGCCGGCTGGCGCCGCGTAAGATCATCAGATTGGTGCCGTCGCTGCCGCGATCGGGCGCGATCACCACGTCCGCCGGGCGCTCCAGCGCGGTGGCGATGCTGCGCGGGGCGGCGAGCGGCAGGTCGATCGGCAGCACCACCAGATCGACCGTGCCCATCTCTTCCTGTAGCTGCGTCCGGGCGTGCTCGAGCGCGGCATTGAGCCCGCCGCCCGGATCGGCGATCCGCCCGACCGCGAAGGAGGCGGCGAGCGCGGCCGCCTCCGCATCGGCGGTGACCACCCGGATCAGCGCCGCCGGCATCACCTCCGCCGCGCAGCCTAGCGTGCGCGCCAAAAGCCGCCGGCACAGATCGCGCCGCGCCGCGCCGTCGAGACAGCCGGCGAGGCGCGACTTGCCCTCGCGAAAGCCCTTGCAGGGAACGACGATGGCAGCCGGGCTCATGCGGGGGTCGTTGCTCCGTGTGCCGTCACGCGATCGCAGTCACTCGGCCGCGGGCGTGCCGCCCGGCAGGCCGGTGATGCGGATGCCGGAATCCGGCACCTTGTAGGTGCGGTTGATCCAGATGAGCACGGAGGTCAGTGCCTCCGCCACCACGGAGTTGGCGAGCGGGCCGACCTCGACGCCGCGCAGCCCGGCATCGGCCGCGAGCCCGGCCACCACCTTGCGCGCCTCCTTGTCGTCGCCGGCGATCAGCACGTCGCAATCGATCGCGTCGTGGCCGAGATCCTTCAGCTTGTGCGCCGACACGTTCTGGAACGCCGAGACGACCCGCACGCCCTCGCCGAGAAAGGCCTGGGTGGCCACCACGCAGGAATCGGTCTCGGGGAGCTGCACGCGGGCGACCTTCGGCGGCACCAGCGGCACCGTGACGTCGACCAGAATCTTGCCGGCGAGCGTGTCCTTCAGGCCTTCGAGGGTGGAGCGTTGCGCGGCGAACGGCACCGTCAGCACCACCACCTCGGCTTCCGCGGCCCCGTCGGCGCTGGCGACGCCGGTCAGCGCCTCTCGGCCCAGCAATTCGTTGAGCGCCTTCGCCGCCGCCTCGGCCTTTGCCGGATCACGCGAGCCGATGGTGACGCGGTGGCCGGCCTTGGCCCAGCGCAGCGCGAGCCCGCCGCCTTCGGCGCCGGTGCCGCCGACCACGCAGATCGAAAGTTTTGTTTCGGAGGTCATTGCAGTGTCCTTTTCTTATCGGTTGCGGGGGTCGTGATCACGGTCCGGCGGCGCGGGCCGGCGGCTCGGGATCGCGCTCGAATTTCTTCGCGGGCGTGTTGACCGAGGGGGCGAGCGGCGCCGCTTGGAACGAGGCGCGGGTGCGGCTCTCCGGCGGCGTGCCGTACAGCGTCGTGCGCGGCCGCGGCTTCCGGCCGGCGTCGCGGATGATGTCGGTGAACTGATAGGGCGCCATCTCCTGGCCGTGCATGGCGCCGGCGGCGCGGCTGATGGTTTCTTCCATGAGCGTACCGCCGAGATCGTTGACGCCGGCGTCGAGGCACGCGGCGATGCCGTGCGGTCCGAGTTTCACCCAGCTCGCCTGGATGTTGGTGATCAGCGGATGGAGCGCGAGCCTGCCGACCGCGTGCATCAGCACCGCCTCCCGCCATGTCGGCCCCATGCGGGCCTTTGCGCGCAAGAACATCGGGGCTTCCATCGGCACGAAGGGCAGGGGCACCCATTCGGTGAAGCCGCCGGTGCGCTCCTGCAGCCGGCGGACGTGCAGGATGTGGCGCGCCCAGTGCACCGGCCGGTCGACATGGCCGAACATGATGGTCGCGGTGGTGCGCAGGCCGACCTCGTGGGCGGTGCCGACCACCTCGAGCCACTGCGCGGTCGTCAGCTTGTCGGGGCAGATGATCGCCCGCACCTCGTCGTCGAGGATTTCCGCCGCGGTGCCGGGCAGCGAGCCGAGGCCCGCCTCCTTCAGCGCGATCAGAAATTCGCGCAGCGACAGGCCGAGGGTGGCGGCACCCTGAAAGATCTCGAGCGGCGAGAAGGCATGGATGTGCATGCCGGGCGCCACCGCGCGGATCGCCTTGCAGATGTCGAGATAGGTCTGCCCCGTATACTCGGGATGAATGCCGCCCTGCAGGCACACCTCGGTGCCGCCGCGGTGCCACGCCTCGTCGACCCGCCGCTGCACCTCGGCGATCTCCAGATTGTACGGCTTGCCGCGCAGGTTCTCGCTGGTCTTGCCCTTGGAGAACGCACAGAACTTGCAGCGATAGGTGCACACGTTGGTGTAGTTGATGTTGCGGGTGACGACCCACGACACCTGATCGCCGCACACTTTCTCACGCAGCGCGTCGGCGCGCCGGCACACCAGATCGAACTCGTCGCCGCGCGCCGCGAACAGCCGCACGATCTCCGCTTCCGTCGGCTCGGTGCCGACCTCGGCGCGATCGAGAATGCGGTCGAGCTCGACCGTGTGATGCGCCGGCGGGGCGGCGCGAAACAGCGTCGGCGGGATGGTGTCGGCGCCGACCACCCAGAAGTCGGAGCGGGCAAAGCCTTCCGAATCGGCGTGCCGCATCACGGCGCCGTGCAATGCGGGATCGATCCAGCGCGCGGCGTCCTCCACATAGGACGGATAGGCGGCGAGCCGCTCGACCAGAATTTTCTCGTTGTCCTCGGTTTTCCGGGCGAGGCGCTCGATCTGCGGCCAGGGGGCTTCCGGGTTGACGTGATCGGGGGTGACCGGCGACACGCCGCCCCAATCGTCGATGCCGGCGTCCAGAAGCTCGGGGAAGCGCTCGTAGCTGAGATTGGGCGGCACCTGGATGTGCATGTCGGGGCCGAGCACGATGCGCGCCGCGGCCGCCGTCCACATCAGCTCGTCGAAATCCGGCTCGTCCGCCGCCGCCATCCGGGTGTCGGGCTTCGCCCGAAAATTCTGGATGATGATTTCCTGCAGATGGCCGTACTGCTCGTGCAGGTCGCGCAGCGCGACGAGCGAGGCGATGCGGTCGCGCCGCGTCTCGCCGATGCCGATCAGGATGCCGCTGGTGAACGGCACCTGCTGCCGTCCCGCCGCCGCGATCATCTCGAGCCGCACCGCCGGATCCTTGTCGGGCGACCCGTAATGCGGTCCTCCGCGTGCGAAGAGACGCGGCGACACGCTCTCCAGCATGATGCCCTGCGAAACCGAGACGCGGCGCAGCCTCGCGATCTCGTCTTCCGTCATCACGCCGGCATTGACGTGAGGAAGCAGGCCGGTCTCCTCGAGCACCAGCCGGCACATCTCCTCCACGTAGTCGACCGTGGTCGCGTGCCCGCGGGCGGCGAGCGCCTCGCGTGCACTGCGGTAGCGCAGCTCCGGCTTGTCGCCGAGCGTGAACAGCGCCTCCTTGCAGCCGAGTTTTGCACCCGCACGCGCGATCTCCAGCACCTGGTCGGGTGTCAGATAAGCTGCGGGCACCTCTCCCGGCACCGCCGCAAAAGTGCAGTAGGCGCACACGTCGCGGCACAGTCGCGTGAGAGGCACGAACACTTTTCGTGAATAGCCGATCGTCCGGCCGTGACCCTGATCACGCAGCGCGCGGGCTTGCGCGAGCAGGGTTTCGCGCGGCAGGCTGTCGAGCGTGGCGAGCAGCGTGTCGGCACGCGGATCGTCGCCCGCAGCGCACCTCCCGTCGGTCGTCCCCGCAGAGCTCCGGATGCCGTCGGAAGTGTCGTCTGCGATCATCGGAGTCGTGTCCCGTGCGTCGTTGGAGATCGTCTGCGTGGGGCGCGAGGCAACGTTCGTGCCGCCGGCACGGATATTGCCTGAAACGTCCTCAGGTCGTATCGTACTATAAATAGTACGACTGCAAAGACCAACCCTGCCCAATCGCCCGGCAAAGGATGCCGCATTTTTCTGCACATGCGAAATGAGGAGACAGCGATGTTGTCCCGTGCTCCCGTCGTCGCCGCCGCTCTGTTCGGCCTGACGGCACTATTGACGTCCCCGGTGCTCGCCCAGACGGTGATGAAGCTCGGGCACGATCAGCCCGAGACCTCGACCCACCATCAGGCGGCGGTGAAGTTCAAGGAGTTGGTCGAGAGCCGCACCGGCGGCAAGGTGAAGGTGCAGATCTTCCCCGCCTCGATGCTCGGTAGCGGCACCCAGCAGGTGGAGCAGGTGCAGGCCGGCGCGCTGGAGGCCGCCGTGCTGCCGACCGCGTGGGTGGCGCCGCTCGCCCCCAGCATCCAGGTGCTCGACCTGCCGTTCCTGTTTCCCGATCGCGCCGTCACCTACAAGGTCGTCGACGGCCCGGTCGGCGCGGCGATCCTGAAGCCGCTCGAGAAGGTCAATATCGAGGGCGTCGCGTTCTGGGAGTCGGGCTTCAAGCAGTTCACCGGCTCGTTCCCGATCCGTGAGCCGGCCGATTATCAGGGCCACAAGATCCGCACCATGCCGGCTCCGGTGATCCAGGAGCAGTTCAAGGCGTTCGGCGCCACGCCGACCACCATCGCCTTCGCCGAGCTGTACAGTGCGCTGCAGCAGAAGGTGGTGGACGGCCAGGAGAATCCGATTGCCACGATCGCCGCGATGAAGTTCTACGAGGTGCAGAAGTACCTCACCATGTCGGATCACGGCTTCCTCGCCTACGTGTTCATGATCAACAAGCCGTTCCTCGACAAGTTGCCGGCCGACCAGCAGAAGATCGTGAAGGACGCGGCCCGCGAGGCCGGCCGGTATCAGCGCGACATCATCAAGAAGGCCGAGGCCGAGTATCTCGAGACCTTCAAGAAGGCCGGTGTGGAGATCATCACCCTGACACCGGACCAGCGCAAGGCGTTCGAGGAGGCCTCCAAGCCGGTGTACGACTGGTTCGTCGCCAAGTTCGGCACCGAGACCCTCGACATGGTTCGCGACGACGTGAAGAAGCAGTCGGCGAACTGAGGCCGAGCCCGAGGACATCACGATGAGCGAGACGAGCGCGCCGACCCCCGAACCCTCCGTGGCCCCGCCGAGCCTGCTCGGCCGGGCCGACCGTCTGCTGTGCCGGGCGGAGATCGTCTTCGTCGGCGGCGCGCTCGCCTTCTCGAGCCTGCTTCTGTTCGTCAACGTGGTGCTGCGTTACGTGTTCCTGATGCCGATCTCCTGGGCCGAGGAGGTCAGCCTCTATCTTCTGGTGTGGATAGTGTTCGTCGGCGCGAGCGTGGCGATCCGCACCCGCGGGCACATCGCCGTCGACCTGTTGCCGATGGTGCTGCCGGCCGCGCTGCGGCGGGTGCTGATGATCTTCGTCGGCTTCGTCACGCTCGGCTTCCTCGCGGTCTTCTTCTACTACTCCGGCCTGCACACGCTGCGGGTCTACAACAGTGGCCAGGTCACGCCGGTGATGCAGGCGCCGATGTGGCTCACCTATTTCGCCATGCCGTTCGGCTCGGCGCTGATGTTCCTGCGCACCTGCCAGGTGCTGTGGGCCGCGCTGCGCGAGGCCGCCGTGGGCGAGCACTTCGCCATGGACCTTCAGGACTAGTCTTCGATCGGGCCGTCCCGTCGGGGTGGTCGGTAACGTCACGGGGGACGTCGTGGTCGCGCTCTTGACTTTCGGGCTGTTGTCGGTCGGCTTGCTGCTGACCGTGCCCATGTTCATCGTGCTGACCGGCACGGCCTTCATCGTCTTCGCGACGACCACCTCGATCCCGCTGTCGATCCTGCCGCAGCGGGTGTTCGCCGGGCTCGAGAGCTTTCCGCTGCTCGCCATCCCGTTCTTCATTCTCGCCGCCAACATCATGGGGCGGGGCGGCCTGTCGGCGCGGCTGATCGGCTTCATCCAGTGCCTCGTCGGTCATCTGCCGGGCGGCCTCGGCATGACGGTGGTGATCACCTGCGTGCTGTTCGGCGCGATCACCGGCTCGTCCGCTTCCACCATCGTCGCGATCGGCGGCATTCTCTATCCGGCGCTGGTCAAGGCCGGCTACGGCGAGCGGTTCGCGCTCGGCATCGTCACCTCCTCGGCGCTGATCGGCATGATCATCCCGCCGTCCAACGCGATGATCGTCTACGGCTCGATCGCCAACGTCTCGATCGGCGCTCTGTTCATGTCGGGCATCGGCGCCGGCATCGCCTTCGCGCTGGTCTACATGATCTATTGCGTGGTCTGGTCGATCGTCCACGACGTGCCACGCGCCAGGCGCTCGACTTTTCGCGAGATTCTCACCGCCGCGCGCGAGGTCTTCTGGGGCCTCGGCATGCCGGTGATCATCCTCGGCGGGCTCTATGGCGGCGTCTTCACCGCGACCGAGGCGGCCGCCGTGTCGGTCGTCTATGCGGCCGTCGTGTGCGTGGTGATCTATCGCCAGCTCGATCTGCCGGGGCTTTGGGAAGTGTGCGTCGAATCGGCGCTCGCCAGCGCCCGCATCCTGGTGATGGTCGGCGCCGCCAGCCTGTTCTCCTGGATGCTGACGATCACCGGCCTCACCCAGTCGATCGTCGCGCCGTTCGCCGATCTGAAGGCCTCGCCCGTCTTCGTGCTCCTGTTCATCAACGCGCTCGCGCTGTTCGCCGGCATGTTCGTCGACGTCTTTTCGAACCTCCTGATCCTGGTGCCGATCCTGCTGCCGGTCGCGACCGGCGCCGGCATCTCCGGCACGCATCTCGGCATCGTGATGTCGGTCAATGTCGACATGGGCAACATCACGCCGCCGTTCGGGCTCAATCTGTTCGTCGCCTCCGGCACCTTCAACAAGTCCTATGTCAGCGTCGTGCTCGCCGTGCTGCCCTGGCTCGGCCTCGCGCTGATCGCGCTCGCCCTCATCACCTACGTGCCGGACATCAGCCTGTGGCTGCCGCGGCAGCTCTATCCCGAGCTGAACTGATCCGGTCCGTGCTCCTCGCGTCACCAAACCCCTGGAAGGAAGAAGAATGACCACCGACGCCCGCAAGAAAGTGCTCGAGACGATCGATGCTCACCGCGACGAGGCGGTGAAGTTTCTGCAGGAGATCGTCGCGATTCCGAGCGTCACCGGCGACGAGGGCAAGGTGCAGGCCCATCTCGGCGCCTATCTGAAGAAGCTCGGCCTCGAGGTCGACATGTGGGAGACCGACTGGGACGAGCTGCAGAAGCATCCCGGCTACATCCCGGTCACCCAAGGCTACGAGGGCCGGCCCAACATCGTTGCCACCTGGAAGGGCACCGGCGGCGGAAAATCGCTGCTGCTCAACGGCCACACGGACGTGATTCCGGTCGGCAACGGCGAGGGCTGGAGCGACGACCCGTGGTCGGCAAAGATCATCGACGGGCGGATCTACGGTCGCGGCTCGTGCGACATGAAGAGCGGCGTCGCCAGCCACATTCTCGCCGTGCAGTTCCTCAAGGCGGCGGGCGTGAAACTGAAGGGCGACGTGCTGATCGACATCGTGATCGACGAGGAGGTGTCGGGGCACGGCACGCTCGATACCGTGGCGCGCGGCTACCGGGCCGACGCCGGCATTTCGGGCGAGACCTCGAGCCTCGCGGTGCAGCCGGCCTGCATCGGCCGCATCTGGTTCGAGATCGAGATCCAGGGCAAGGCCGCCGGCATCCAGCGACGTTATCAGGGCGTGTCCGGCATCGAGCTCGGCTACAAGATCGTCAAGGCGGTGGAGGCGCTGGAGGCGCATCGCGTCGCCACCGTGAAGCACCCGCTCTATCCGAAGCCGATCGACGCGCTGCCGTGCATGATCGGCGCCTTCCATTCGGGCAATTTCCCCTCGTCGTTCCCGGCGACCTGCCTGCTGAAGGGCAGCATGGCCACCGTGCCGACCGAGGACCACGAGGGCGTCAAGAAGAGCCTCGTCGAGGCGGTCGCCAAGGCGGCGGCGGAAGACCCGTGGATGAAGGATCATCCGCCGGTGGTGCGCTTCGTCGGCTACGATGCGCAGGCCTCCGAGATCGCCCACGACCATCCGATCGTGACGACGCTGTGCAAGAACTACGAGGAGATCACCGGCGAAAAGCCGGAGATCAGCGGCCGGCAGGGCGCCGCCGACACCCGCTTCCTCAATCTCTACGGCGAGACCCCGACCGTGATCTTCGGCCCCGGCCAGACCGCGGTGATGCACTCCGACGACGAGTGGGTGTCGATCGACGACTATCTCACCGCCATCAAGGTGATGGCGCTCTCCATCTACGACTGGTGCAACACCCCGAAGTGATCGTGCCGTCGGTGCCGGCCGCGGAAACGCCCGCGGCCGGAGGCCGAAACCGTCGCCTCGCCCGTGCCGCGCTGCAGCGGAGGGCGGGGCGCGGAGCGGCACGAATATAGTTGTCCTATAAATAGGACCACCCTATGATCGGTTCCGACCCCCGAAGGCGGAACGAGACGGAAAACCCTCGACATGAGCCCGACCATCGAACCCGAGATCGTCGACCCGAAACGGCGCAGCGCCGCGGTCGCCCGGCTGCGGCAGATCGGCCGCCGGCTGCCGACCTTCTCCGACCTCGCCGATCCGATCGCGGCCGGCGGCCGCGCCCCCGATCTGAAGACCGTCGATCCCGACGCGCCGGACGCCGCCAATCTGTGGCGCGTGAACTGGTTCAACGACGAGAGTCGCACGGGCCGCGTCGAGCTGCCGGGGCATCTGGTGCTGCCGAGCGAGCTGACCGGGGTGAAGGCGCCGATCGTCGTGCTGATCGGCGACCGCTTCCCGATGATCGGCGCCCACAAGGTGTTGCCGGCCTATGCCTGCCTGATGGCGCGGCTCGTCACCGGCCGGTTCGATCCGGCCGCCGATCGCGCGATCTGGCCGTCCACCGGCAACTACTGCCGCGGCGGCGTGGCGATCTCGCGCATCCTCGGCTGCCGCGGTGTCGCGGTGCTGCCGGCCGGCATGAGCCGCGAGCGCTTCGACTGGCTGCAGCATTGGGTGACCGATCCGGCCGACGTGATCAGGACGCCGGGCACCGAGAGCAACGTCAAGGAAATCTACGACAAGTGCGGCGAGCTCTCGAAGGATCCCGAGAACGTGATCCTCAATCAGTTCTCCGAGTTCGCCAACTACGTGATCCATCACCATTGCACCGGCACGGCGCTCGACCGGGTGTTCGCGTCGCTCGCAAAGACCCGGCCGAGCCTGAAGGTCGCGGCATTCGTGTCGGCGACCGGTTCGGCCGGCACGATCGCAGCCGGTGATTTTCTGAAGGACCGGCACGGCAGCAAGATCGTCGCGGTGGAAGCGACCGAGTGCCCGACGCTGCTCGAGAACGGGTTCGGCGAGCACAACATCCAGGGCATCGGCGACAAGCACGTGCCGCTGATCCACAACGTGATGAACACCGACGTGGTGATCGGCGTGTCGGACCTCGTGTCGGACTCGCTGAACCTCTTGTTCGGCTCCGACGTCGGCCAAAAATACCTCGCGGGGCGGCGCAAGATCGATCCGGCGCTCGTCGCGGCGTTCGCCCATGTCGGCATCTCCGGGCTCGCCAACATCGCCGCCTCGATAAAACTCGCCAAGCATTTCGACTACGGGCCGAACGACGTGATCCTCACGGTCGCGACCGACGGCGCCGCGTTGTACCACAGCGAGCGCGACTCGTTCTTGGCGCGGCGGTATCCGGACGGCTTCGACGAGGTGAACGCCGGCGAGATTTTCGGCCGCCATCTCGAGGGGCTCGGCTCCGACCATCTGCTCGAGCTCACCCATGTCGACCGCAAGCGCATCTTCAATCTCGGCTACTACACCTGGGTCGAACAACAAGGCGTGTCGCTCGCCGATTTCGAGCGGCGCCGCAGCCAGGAGTTCTGGCGCGCACTGGTCGACGACATCCCGACCTGGGATCGCATGATCGACGATTTCAACGCCGAGGTTTCCGGAACATCCAAATGACCGTGGTTCGACCCTACGACACGTTGCGCAAGGATTTGGCCGAGCGCGATCGCAGCCTGCGCGAGAAGGTGATGACGCTCGAGGAGGCGGCCGCGCTGGTTCACGACGGCGATACCGTCGGCATCGGCGGCTGCACCATGTCGCGCACGCCGATGGGCATGATCTGGGCGCTGATCAGGGCCGGCCGCAAGCGGCTGTCGTGCTCGCGCAGCATCATGTCGAGCGACGGCGACTGGCTGATCGGCTCGGGCGCGAGTGATCACGTCCTCACCAGCTGGTTCAGCCAGTCGATCCTGTTCGGCATCTCCAAGGTGATGCGCCACAATGTCGAGAACGGCACGGCGCGCTTCGAGGAGTGGAGCCACATGGGCGTCGGCATGCGGTTCCGTGCCGGCGCGATGGGCGTGCCGTTCGTGCCGGTGCGCTCGATGCTCGGCTCCGGCGTCGCCGGCGAGCTCGCCGCCGTGAAGGAGATGGACTGCCCGTTCACCGGCGAGAAGCTCTTGCTGGTGCCGGCGCTCAACCCGAAGGTCGCGCTCATTCACGTGCAGCGCTGCGACGCCTACGGCAACGCGCAGATCGACGGACTGCAGTTCATGGACATCGATCTCGCGATGGCCGCCGACCGGGTGATCCTCACGACCGAGCGGATCGTCTCCAACGATCAGATCCGCCGCGCGCCGGACCACACCAAGATTCCGTTCTTCACGGTCGATGCCGTGGTCGAGCTGCCGTTCGGCTGCGCACCGCACGAGTGCTACGGCGTCTACGAGCCGATGCTCGATCACATGCGTTATTACGTGGGTCTGGTGAACAAGGACCCCGTGAACGGCATGAAGGAGTATCTCGACCGCTTCGTCTACGGGCCGAAATCGTGGGTCGAGTATCTCGGCCTGATCGGCATCGATCACGTGCTCGCGGCCGCGCGCGCAGGGGAGTCGATCTATGACGCCTGACACCAAGACCGCCGCAAAGCCCGCCACCGATCCCAAGGGCTACACCGCCAACGAGCTGTTGGCGATCCTCAGCGCGCGTCAGCTGAAGGAAGGGCAGGTGGTGTTCGCCGGCGTCGGCGTTCCGCTGCTCGCCGCGACGCTCGCCCAGCGGCTCGGCTGCCCGGGCCTCACCATCCTGTTCGAGGGCGGCGTGGTCGGCGCCTTCATCGAGCCCGGCAAGCTGCCGCCCTCCACCAACGACCAGCGCTGCACCCGCCGCGCCAACATGGTGCTCGGCAGCGCCGACGTGCTCTTGCTGCTGCAGCGTGGTTACGTCGATGTCGGCTTCATGGGCGGCGCGCAGATCGACCAGTACGGCAATCTGAACTCGTCCTTCATCGGCGATCCGAAGAACCCGAAGACGCGGCTGCCCGGCACCGGCGGCGGCAACGACATCTCGAGCCTCACCGACATGATCGTCGCGATGAAGCACGAGAAGCGCCGCTTCGTCGAGAACGTCGATTTCGTCACCAGCCCCGGCTGGCTCTCCGGCGGCACGTCACGGCGCGAGGCGGGCCTCACGCACGGCGGCATGTTCCGCGTGGTGACGGAGCTCGCGGTGTTCGGCTTCGACGAGAAGACCCGCCGGATGAAGCCGCTCGCGCTCAATCCCGGCGTCACCCGCGAGGAGCTGCAGGACAACACCGGCTTCCGCCTCGATTTCGACCCCGACCTCGGCACCACCGACCCCCCCAGCGAGCGCGAGCTGTCCACGTTGCGGATGCTCGATCCCGAGCGACTGTTCATCGCCTGATCGCGCGACGCTCACAACAGGAGACATTGGATGACCCAGTTGAGCGGAACCTTCGGGATCGCCGCCCGTAACTTCACCGCCTATCCCGACATGCCGGACGTGCACCAGCTGGTCGACTACGGCGTGAAGATGGAGGAGCTCGGCTTCGACTCTCTGTGGGTGTGGGATCACATCCTGCTCGGCGTCGACCCCAACTTCCCGATCATCGACTCGCTGACGCTGCTCACCGCGATCGCCGCGCGCACCAAGAAGATCAAGCTCGGCACCGGCATCCTGGTGCTGCCGCTGCGCAACCCGGTGACGCTGGCGAAGCAGCTCTCCAGCATGGATCTGCTGTCGGACGGCCGCCTGGTGATGGGCATGGCGTCCGGCTGGTACAAGCGCGAGTTCGACGCGGTCGGCGTGCCGTTCGAGAAGCGCGGCAAGATCATGGACGAGAACCTCGAGCTGCTCGAGAAGTTCTGGACCGAGGACATGGTCAAGGGCGAGTGGATGTATCACAAGATCCCCGCCGGCGTGATGTATCCGAAGCCGAGCCGCAAGGTGCCGATCCTGATCGGCGGCTATGTCGACCGCGTGCTCAAGCGGGCGGCGCTCAACGGCGACGGCTGGCTGACCTATTTCTATCGCCCCGAGAGCTTCAAGACGTCGTGGGCAAAGATCCGCAATTTCGCCAAGGAAGGCGGCAAGGATCCGGACACGCTGCTCAACGCCGCGCAGCTGCCGATCCGCATCGGCAAGTCGCGCGCCGAGGTCGAGAGCGGCATGATGGAGTGGCTCGGCAAGGAGTGGGACTACGCCTCCTGGAGCGAGTCGACCAAGGACAGCGCCATTCTCGGCAATGTCGACGAGTGCGTCGCGCAGCTGAAGGAGCACATCGCCGCCGGTGTGCAGAAGCTGATCTTCGTGCCGTATCGCTACGAGATGGAGCAGATCGAGATCATCGCCCGCGAGATCATTCCGCGCCTCAAGGCGTGAGGCGCACGCTCCCGGCACTCCGCCGAGAAAGGCCGCAAGGCACCCCCATGGTGAGCGTGTTCGATCTGTTCAAGATCGGCATCGGGCCGTCGTCGTCACACACGACCGGCCCGATGCGGGCGGCCGCCGCGTTCCGCGGCGCGCTGCTGCATCATCCGCGGCAGGACGCCGTGACGCGGGTGCGGGCGACGCTGTTCGGCTCGCTCGCCTGGACCGGCAAGGGCCACGCCTCCGACAAGGCGGTGGCGCTCGGGCTCGCCGGCTGGCTGCCCGAGACGGTCGACCCGGACGCGGTCGGCGAGCTGATAACGGCGATCGCCCGCACCGGGCGGCTCGTCCTGGAAGGCGAGCGGACGGTCGCCTTCGCGCCCGACACCGACATCGTGTTCGACCTCGAGAACACGCTGCCGCGCCATCCCAACGCGATGGCCTTCGCGGCGCTCGCCGGTGACGAGATTCTGCTCGAGGAGACCTGGTACTCGATCGGCGGCGGCTTCGTCGTGCGCGACGGCGAGGAGGTGGACGTCCACTCCAAGGCGGCGCTGATGCCGCGCTGGCGCAGCGCGAACGAGCTTCTGGCGCTGTGCGAGGTGAACTCCTGCAGCATCGCCGAGCTGGTCTTCGCCGACGAGTGCGCGCTGCGGCCGCGCGAGGAGGTGGAGGCAGGCCTCGATCGGCTGATCGCGGTGATGTTCGAATCGATCGAGCGCGGCATGCGGGCGACCGGCAAGCTGCCCGGGAGCCTCGGCGTGCAGCGGCGCGCCCGCGTGCTGCTCGAGCGGCTCGACCGCACGCGGCTCGACAACAAGCGCGCGCCGCACGACGTGTTCGAGTACGTCAATGTCTACGCGATCGCCGTCAACGAGGAGAACGCCGCGGGCGGCCGCATCGTCACCGCGCCGACCAACGGGGCGGCGGGCGTCGTCCCGGCGGTGATGAAGTACTTTCGTGATCACTGTCCGGACGGATCGGCGGAGGGCTTGCGCACCTTCGTGCTGACGGCGGCGGCGATCGGCGCGCTGTGCAAGACCAACGCCTCGATCTCGGGGGCCGAGATCGGCTGCCAGGGCGAGGTCGGCGTCGCCTGCGCGATGGCCGCGGCGGGGCTCACCGCGGCGCTCGGCGGCTCCGACCGGCAGGTCGAGAACGCCGCCGAGATCGGCATCGAGCATCACCTCGGCATGACCTGCGACCCGGTCGGCGGGCTCGTTCAGATCCCGTGCATCGAACGAAACGCCTTCGGCGCGGTGAAGGCGATCAACGCCGCCTCGCTGGCGCTGCGCGGCGACGGCGAGCACGTCGTCACCCTCGACGAGGCGATCGAGACGATGCGCCAGACCGGCGTCGACATGCAGTCGAAATACAAGGAAACGTCGCGCGGCGGCCTCGCCGTCAACGTGCGCAACTGCTGAGGCGAGGGAGCGCGGGAAAGCGCGACGGCCGATCGAGCGGCGCGCCGCACCGGCCTCGTCCGTCGAGACGCACGCGGGCGGAGCGCTGCTCGGGACGAGGTCGTCGGCCCCTGCCGTGTCGGCGTGAGAGTCACCCGCCGCCGTAGCTCTGCACCAGACTGCCGGCGACCAGGCTCCAGCCGTCCACCAGCACGAAGAAGATCAGCTTGAACGGCAGCGAGATCACCGCCGGCGGCAGCATCATCATGCCCATCGACATCAGCACCGAGGCGACGACGAGGTCGATGATGAGAAACGGCAGGAACAACAGGAAGCCGATCTCGAACGCCCGCCGCAGCTCCGAGATCATGAAGGCCGGCACCAGGATGCGCAGCGACAGGTCGGCGGGCGTCGGCGGCGCGGGCTCGCGCGCCATGTCGACGAACAGTTTCAAGTCCTTCTCGCGCACGTTCTTCAGCATGAAGGCGCGGAACGGCTCCGAGGAGCGCTGAAACGCCTGCTCGGCGGTGATCTCGTTGTTCATCAGCGGGCGCACGCCGACGTCGTAGGCCTGCTGGAAGGCGGGGCCCATCACGAAGGCGGTGAGGAAGAGCGCGAGCGAGATGATCACGGTGTTGGGCGGCGCCGTCGCGGTGCCGAGCGCGGTGCGCAGCAGCGACAGCACCACCACGATCCGGGTGAACGAGGTCACCATGATCAGGATCGAGGGCGCGAGCGACAGCACCGTCAGAAGCGCGATCAGCTGGATCACGCGCTCGGTGAGGTCGCCCCCCTGGCCGAAATTGATGCTGATGTCCTGCGCGAGCGCAGGCCCGGCCTGAACGAGGCCGAGCAGAGCGAGAACGACACCGGCCGCCACCGTCGCGAGACGAACGCGGCGGCCGATCGCCTTTTGCGTCACGATTTTCCGGGCGCGCGGCCGAGCAGGTTCGCCATCTCTTCCTCCAAACTCTCGTAGGGGGATTTGGCGGGTGCCTCCTCCGCGGGTTTCTGGTCGTGATCGGCGGGCGGCGCGGCGGCGGGCCCGCTCGCGGAGCCGTCGACGGTCGCCGTCGGCTCCGGCGCGGACGACGGCGCATCGGCCGGCCGCTCGGGCGGCGCCTCGAGCGACGCCAGGGCCGAGGCGAAGGCCGACGCCGACGCTTCGTCGTCCGGCTCGGCGGCGTGGGCGGGCGTCTCGGCGGCGTGGGCGGCCGCTTGCGGCGCGGCTGCTTGTTGCGTGGCCGCTTGCGGCGCCGCCTCGGCGGTCGCCGGCTCGGGGCGGGCGCTCGGCGTCGTGCGCGGGCTGGTGCGGCTCAGAAAGTTGCGGTCGAGCAGCGACGAGCGCTCGCCGGGCGTGCGCAGGCCGCGCGACAGGCGCGGCGGGGCGGGCGGCGGCACCGGCGGGGCAGGGGCGGGTTCGGGCGCTGCGGCCGCGTTCTCCCCG